>CAZRKJ010000185.1:0-1528 GCA_964600775.1 uncultured Acholeplasma sp. | reverse complement strand
CTTCATAATCATTATCAACAACAATTGTTCCAACTTTAAAACTTAATGCCATTAATAACTCTTCATTAGTCTTATTATTTCCATGTAAAACTATATTTTCAACGGGAAATCCTGCCTTTAATGCAGTATATAATTCACCTTGAGACACACAATCTAATAATAAGCCTTCACTTTGAATCAGTTGTGCCATTGCAACCGTTAAAAAAGCCTTAGATGCATATATGACACTAGAAGCTACTTTTGGATGTTTAAACTTCTGTTTAAACAATCTACATTGACTGCGAATTAAATCCTCATCATATATATATAATGGTGTTTGATAGTCTTTCTTTAGTTGTTCAAATGTAATACCTTGTATTGATTTCATGTAGTTTTCCTTTCGTATAAAAATAAAATCACAGCAAAAGCCAGTGATTTTATAATTAAACTTAACTTCTGCCTATTCCCTAAATAATGCGCACTTCATAAAAACTTTAGGCGAGTTTTTAGAAACAGTTGTAAATTTATTTAATTTACACCCAGCAACCAGTTATGCTTCGGCGAATAACACCTTTCCATGATGTACTCTTTGTATTCGCAGCCTCATTATTTGAGATGATTAAATTTTATTCTATTATAACATGTAAAAAGTAATAGTGTTATATTATATAGTTATTTGTGGATAATTTGTATAAAGGTGTGTGAAAAGTGAGACATTTTGATTAAACATGAGCGGTAATGTCATATCCCAAAGATCATAAACTTCACTTTGATTGGTAATACTTTCAACAAACAAGTCTAAAACTGTATAACCTGTAAATTCCGCTGGTTTATTTCTTAAAAATGATCTAGCTCCAAATATATAATCATTTAATGCAAGTTTATATATTTCATTTGGGTTAATACTATTATAGGATAACCCTGATCTAAAATGAGCTGTCTCATTGCCAATCGCACTAATGAGTTCTTGACCTGTAACATCAACTAAGACAACTGAATTATCAAACGGTGAAATAGCGTGCAACTTGGCATAACTTAAGCCCTCCTGATAGCTGATGCTATCTCTGGTACCACCACCGTTATGTAAACCAACATCTGCACCATATTTTTCTTGCATCAAACGACCAATATATACAGCCAAACTATCTCTATCAGCATATACACCTGATTCCATAATTGGCTCATAAAGCGCAGCAATTTCATTGTAATATATTTCAATTTTTTCTTCAATCATCTGATTTGCAAAACTTAAACGGACTTCATTTTGCTGATTTAAATTACGCATGGTATACCCGGTAATACCTTGGGTACTACTATAGTCTAATTTTAAATGTCCAACGTGTGAACCATTACCACCTGATTGCATAATAGGTTTGTTGTTTGATGTTCTGGTATATGCACGGTGTGTATGGCCATTAAAGATTGCATCTACACGTTTGTCACCACTAAAGTTAGCAACACTATTATTGTAATAATCATCATCTGCATGATTAATTGCTATAACAATATCAGCGCCATCTTCTAATCTTGCTTTTTCAGCATATAAACC
>CAZRKJ010000184.1:0-1535 GCA_964600775.1 uncultured Acholeplasma sp. | reverse complement strand
TGTTCTAGTTGCTCCAAAATCTTTTGATTCATCACAACCAACACAATATGTTGCGTTTGTTTTATTTGTTAAAACTGTTTTATAATCTAAATCTATCATATTACTATAATTTGAATCATATGAGAATGATGAAAACTCTGGGTTAAAATCATATCCATCTGTTACTTCATAATATAGTGAAACTTTATCATTTCTTGTATAACCACTAGTCATATGTTGATTTAAAGAAAATTTATCATACATATTACAATCTTGTATAAATCCAATTAATTCTTCACGTTTTTTAACTGCATTTTCATACGCTGCTTTAGCTGTTGTGTAATTAGATGAATATTTATTAGCATTACCAGAAGCTCCGGTACAACTACTCCATCCTCCACACACTGAACCACCGCAACTTTTATAACCATCTTCTCCAGATGAAGTTGGTGTACTTATAGAACCGTTTGCATTTGTAAAACCATATGGTTTTGATGGCCAAGTTAATTTTGTTCCTGACCAGCTACATGAGCTAGAACAACTTGAGTAACAACCACAAGTAGAACAATTACAGTTCTTACAACCTTCTTCATCACAACATGTATCACAGCAACGATAACATCCGCATGAACTAGAACAACCACCCGTATAACTACATGATAATACTGAAGACACTGGATCTGTATAAACATGTAAGTTTTCATAATATTTATATGTATTCCATGTTGTTCTCACTAATTCATCTGCTGCTTTATAAGAATTTTTCCATGCTGTATATTTAATATCTGTTGCACATTCTCTATCACCAGTAATAGTAGCTATTAAATAATTTCCATTATAAACTCCATTTTGGTATTTAAAGAATTTTGTAGAGTCTGCTGTTTCTTTATCAAATAAATTATAACTTACTGTTTCTCTACATGCGATAGTACAATAAGTATTTACACTATAAAATGTTTGATTAACAGTTGTAGTAGTGTTTCCATTTGTAACTTTTGCTGATGAATTACTACTATCATGCACATATTTATTTGAAAAATCATAATCCGCAACTAATTTATCTGTATTAATAATACAATCAATTGTTGGATCTGCTTTTGTCCATGTTGTTCCTTGTGAACAATCATCTGTATTTTCTTCAACAACTGTTGATATTTTACATTGAAAAATTTCTGGACAAGTAGTTGCAACTGCACCAGTAATTTGTCTTGTTGTTATTGCACTACTATCAAAAACTACAAATCTTTGATAATAAGTATAATTTGTAGGAACAATTAAACTAACTGCACCTAACATATCTCTACTATCTTGATAAGTTATTTTATAATTAATTCTACTTGTATTACAATTTTTCTTATTAAATCCGTTTATTTTCCCAGTCATAACATAACATGTTTTATATGTTGGATCATCACATGGTCCTGATGACTTTATTGATAAAGCTACATTTGAATCTAATGATACTATTTTAACATTTTTAGTATAAGCTGATTCAAAGTTAGTTTTTATTGTAAATTCGACATTTCCTTCTTTATCTATATCTACTATTTGACTTG
>CAZRKJ010000183.1:0-1536 GCA_964600775.1 uncultured Acholeplasma sp. | reverse complement strand
GCATTATTATAAGTATCATTATAAAATCCTAAACTGTTATCAGTTATAGTGATGTTATTGCCATATATTTTCATGTTATCTTTTTTAATTGTATTTGAATAGCCCTTATTTGTATACCAATTATTCACTCTTAACGATGGCATTACTATGTTGTATATTTCTGCACCAGGAACAAGTGGTATATTTGATTCTTTAATAAATTTTGATGTAATTTGGCTACCCATTGTGCTTGGATGAATAAAATTACCTTTATAATAAATCTGCGAATTATTTGATATTGTAGGTGTCCAATCTATTGTTACGTTGCCATGAACATAAACATTTCCGTGAATAACAGCATCTTTCATAGTCAAATTTCCACCTATATAAACGTCATCATAATAAGTTCCACCAACAAAGTTTGCATTTCCTGCAATATATAATTTATTTCTAATATGTGCATCTTTTATTTTAGCACTTCCACCCACATAGGTATCCCCATATATATCTCGTGTACCACTTGTTAATAGTAAATCCCCCGTAACGTGAATTTTGCCAGGTTGTGTTTGAGATCCTAGCTGCGCTGATCCGTTATTAAAATCAACCTTCCCATCAATATAAATGTTAGATACATTTAATTTAGCACCATCATTAACATTACTTCCATTCAAATCTCCTGTAATAACCATAGTAGAATTAGTGCCTTCTAAATTACTACCTGAAAAACTAATATAATTACCATACACAAAAACATTTTCTAAAGATGAACTAGGCGGCGACGGTGGCGGTGGCTCACTTCCACCATTACAATATTGGTTTAATTCCACTGAATATTCGAAATAATCATCTCGCTCATCGACAACATTTCCATTCTTAGGACCACCAGTTTTCGTATACTTTCCATTAACATAAGCTTTACCTTTAATATTATTATGACCAGTTGCATCACCTGCAACATAAACTTCAATTCCAGAACCAAAATCAGCCCCTGAAAGCATAGTTAAATCACCTTTTACATATACAGTACCAACACCGTTGATTTTAGCTTTTATAGTAAAGTCACCTTCAATAAACAGCTTACTATTAGTTAATGTTATATGTTTACCTTGTGGAAGAGTAAAATCGCTTTTTACGATATAATTTTGATTTTGTAAAGGATTTTGGTTTCCTTGGATAAAATCCGTTTCTAATTTCTCAATGCACCCACTAGGTGGCTCATATGGTTCTATTGGAATCAAATTAAAGTTAATATCAGGAGTTACTTGACCAGCTATAACCGCAATATCATCTTGATATTGCGAATAATATCCATTAGCACTTGCCGTCACTTCATAAGTCCCAGGTGGTAAATTGTTAATATATATTAATCCGTCTGCACCTGTTATAAACCAATATTCGATGTTTGTTTCATTGGACTTGGCTACAACAGTAGTATTCTGAATTGGATTACTATTCTCACTATTGGTAACTAGACCTGAAATAGCACCATATTCTGCAATACCTACATTGCCCTTAATTCTTCTCGTAACTAAAAGGCTATGCTCCTCACCATTTACC
>CAZRKJ010000182.1:0-1537 GCA_964600775.1 uncultured Acholeplasma sp. | reverse complement strand
TTCTTTCTTAACAACAACACCAGAACCTCTTCTAGTTTCAAATTCACCACCAAAATTACCTGAGTTTACAACCGCAATACCTGCTTTTTTTAACTCTGGTATCATTTCAACAAAAGCTGCTTCACTTTCTGTTAGTGCGGGTGCATATGCAACAGGACGAATGTTTTCAACATACGTATTTAGTTGTGCACAACTTGAAAGTATTAATATTAGAAATCCAAAAAACATTAAATTGAGTACTCTTTTCATTTATAAATCCTCCAGATTAAATAACTTAATTGCATTCATAGTTGTAACTTCATCTACAACCTTTTCATCAAGACTTTTAATTAAAGCTACTTTTTTAAGCACATACATGGTATATGCCGGTTCATTAGTCTTACCTCTATAGGGTACAGGTGCTAAATAAGGTGCATCCGTTTCAAGTATCATGTGTTTTAAATCAATTTGTTCTACAATTTCATGTAAATCGGTTGCCTTATTAAAGGTTACAACGCCTGAAATACCAATGTAAAACCCTAAATCAATTGCTTTTTTAGCATCGCTTAAATTGGATGAAAAAGAGTGGAATACACCACGCACTTTACCTTTATAAGGTTTTAAGCATTCATATGCTTCAGTAAATGATTCTCTTGTATGAACAATCACTGGTAAATCATACGCTATTGCAAGTTCAATTTGAGCCTTGAAATATTTAATTTGTAAATCTAAATTCGTTTTATCCCAATATAAATCAATACCCGTTTCTCCAATAGCAACCACCCTTTTATGCTCTAATAAAGGTCTTAGACTATCCACATCACCTTCAAGTGTTGTTGGGTGTATACCAACAGATGCATATAGGTTAGGATACTTACTTACTAGTTCAATAGCACGCTGATTATGATATATATCCATGCCAATGACAATAATCTGATTAACATGATTAGCTTTTGCACGATTGATAACCTCATCTATTGTTTGATTAAATTGCTTAGTGTTTATATGTGCATGTGTATCTATCATAAAATCTTCCTTCATTGTATTGACTAAATTATATCATACATCCATAAATGGATGTGACTTCTAAGTATAAATCTATGAAAGTTTACACTATGTTTACATAAAAAAGAACCTATCCGAAGATAGGTTCCTAAAATTTGCTAATAAGTTAATTAGTCAGCAAGAATTTTAACAACTGTACCTGATGCTACTGTTCTACCACCTTCACGGATTGAGAACTTTGTACCTTCTTCAAGTGCAATTGGGTGAATTAATTCTACTGTAACTTCAGCGTTATCACCTGGCATAACCATTTCAGTACCAGCACCTAAAGTGATGATACCTGTGATGTCTGTAGTTCTGAAGTAGAATTGTGGACGGTAGTTTGAGAAAAATGCTGTATGGCGTCCACCTTCTTCTTTGCTTAATACATAGATTTGAGCAGTGAAGTTAGAGTGTGGTTTAACTGTACCTGGTTTTGATAAAACTTGACCACGTTCAACACCTTCACGATCAACACCTCTTAATAAAGCACCGATGTTGTCTCCAGCTTCAG
>CAZRKJ010000181.1:0-1548 GCA_964600775.1 uncultured Acholeplasma sp. | reverse complement strand
TTTTGTCAATAGCAGTCATAACACCTGTCATTAACGCCATAAAATATGGAAATCCTAACCAAATATTGACAACAATTAAAGTTGCTCTTACAAATGTAGGATTAAATGGATTACTAAACCATTGAATATTAGATTCACCTAAATATAACAGTCGTTGCCATCCCGATAAACTTTCAAAACTCACACCCAACATATTTAGATTTCTTAAAACTTCATAAATACCTATATCTTGTAAAAAGTTATTGATAAATCCGATCTCATTAAACATAACTGAAAATACCATTTGTGATAATAATGCTGGTATCGCCCATGGAAGAATAAGAATGGTTCTCCATAATTTTCTAAACACAACTTTTTCACTATTTAATATAAGTGCTTGTAAGAATCCGCCAAAAAAGACTGTACCTGTTGATAAAACTGCCCATACGACTGTCCATCCAAGAACTCTCCAAAATGCAAGGCCAAAAGATGCACCTAATCCAGAAGTAAAATTAAATAACGCAAAGAAGTTTGTGAGTCCTACCCAATCGAAAGTATTCATCATTGACTCATTACCTGAAATACTGGTAAATGCAATAACAAAGCCAAATGCAATAGGCATAATAGATATAAATGCCAAAACAACAATAGCAGGTGATAAGACAATATATTCAAAACTACTTTCATAAACATTTTTAAAATATGCGCCATCTTTTAATACTTTTTCTTTTTTGCGCTTCTTTTCACTTGTTACATAAGCATCTCTTATGCCCCAAGCTGCAATAATGAAAAACAATAAAGATAAGATGACTCCAATTAGACCTTCAAGTAACAACAGCGTGGATACATGTCCTTGAATAGGAACTGTTTCTGATATATTCACGCGATCAGCTAAAGTAAATGCACTTGTTCTGGTTCCTACCATCGCTTCTTGTAATCCCATATGACCACTGATATTTAACTTTTGAGCTGTACCAAGTGTAAAAACTGACCAGTATCCTCGAACAAATAAACCACCTTGATCATAAAAGAAATTATTATAAGATGATTCAAAACTTTCTTTTACTTCAGGGTTTAGTTCGTGATATACCTTTATCATTAATTTGGTATAATCAGTCGAGTTATATGTATTCCATGCATATGAGAATGTATAACTCATTGCTTGTCTAAATGTTACAAAAAATGGTGTTTCTTTGTATTGAATGCGTTTTGAGTTATAAATTAAATTTGGTTCAAAATACTCAAAAACTTCACCATCTAATCTATATATAGGACCTTCAACAGCTACAGGTGTTGGTGATTCAACACTAACCACTTCTTCTGTTTGTAAGTCTATAAACCTTGGTGTGACACCATCTGTAACTCTAACATATACTCTTTGATCTTTTGTAACAATTTCTCCAGATTTAACAAACAGTGTCAAATCATCTGTTGATGTTAATATATTATCATTATTAACTTGATCTGTTAAAATCGTTGTTTCTACAAATTCTTTTTTGTTGCTTCCGTCTTCTAATGTTACATTTCTTTCTCTATAATATTTACCTTCAGAATCCTTATAAAGCGTTT
>CAZRKJ010000180.1:0-1551 GCA_964600775.1 uncultured Acholeplasma sp. | reverse complement strand
AAAAGGTACTCATTTGACTGCCGATTTCAAATATCATACTATCATAGGTATAACCATCACCGGATGGTGTAAAGAATAATATGATCAGGATACCCATATCATTTTCACCGATACCCCATGCATTAAATATTTCACTTGAACTGATTTGACTTGAATCACCAACAAAGGTCATTACGACAACTTGACTACCTTGAATGTTACTATTAATATCTGAGGCTTTTGAATCTTCGTAGAGTTCTTCTCCATAAGTGAAAATAGACCAACTCGTAGCATTTAAAAGCACACGATTTTGGTCGTTTATGTAAAAGAGCTTAGATGGACTTAATACAGTATTCGTTGCAGGTGTACAAGCACTTAATATTAACAATGCTAAAAGATAGAGTCCTACAAGAATTGTTCGTTTAAGGACCATAATTTATAAAATTATCCGTTAAATGATGGTAATGTTGTATTGTAGTTTGCAACTTCATATGGTTCATATGTACCATTAGAACCTACAAAGATATTATTTGGAAACGTCTTAACATGATTGTTATATCTTGTAACTGATGCATTATATTGATTGATTGCAAACAATACAGCATTGGTTGATGCATTAAACTCTGCAAGTGCACTTGCATATAAACCTGTAGTATTGTAACTTGTAGGATTATCTTCTACATAAGAAACTAAGTTTATAAATGTAGAGTTGATTTCAGTAATGGACTCATCCACAGATTCAAAATCATTATTAGCGAGTGCGTTTGCAAACGCTGTACGTGCAGCCATTATTGAATCTAGATAACCTTGAACGGTTGTATTCGCACTTTCAATTGCATCAATCATAAGGCTTAATTTATCATATCTTGCAGATAATGCAGCATAAACATCACCGCGTTTTTGAGTGATTTCATTATCTCTTGTAACATATCCATTATAAGCGTTAACCCAAACAATGGATGTAATCGTTACAAACGCTAAAACAACACCTAAAATAATATACAACTTTTTCACACTTTTATCCCCCATTCATGTGATTAATAATAATATTATATTGCTAATGTTCTTTAAATATATATATTTTGCATTCAAACAAATAAAAAAACTAGCTATAGAAAATATTTTATGTACTTTAGTTAAAATATGATAAAATATTATGAGCATGAAAGGTATGAATAAATTGGATAACAAGACATTAAATGAACGACAAAAAAATATTAGAAACTTTTCTATCATTGCCCACATAGACCACGGTAAATCAACCTTAGCTGATCGTATATTAGAAATGACATCAACAGTTGAAAAACGCAACATGAAAGCTCAACTATTAGATAGTATGGACTTAGAACGTGAACGTGGTATTACCATTAAATTGAATGCGGTTCAACTTACTTATAAAGCAAAAGACGGCAATGCATATATACTACACTTAATCGACACGCCAGGGCACGTCGATTTTACCTATGAAGTTTCAAGATCTTTAGCTGCTTGTGAAGGCGCTATTTTAGTTGTGGATGCTGCACAAGGCATTCAAGCTCAAACTTTAGCTAATGTTTATTTAGCATTAGATAA
>CAZRKJ010000179.1:0-1560 GCA_964600775.1 uncultured Acholeplasma sp. | reverse complement strand
ACAAAAGACAGTAAAAAAGCAATCGTTGAGAAGTTTGCAAGATTTGCTGGTGACACTGGTTCACCAGAAGTACAAGTTGCAATTTTAACTCACGAAATCAATGAGCTAAATGAGCATTTACAAACTCATATTCATGATTTCCATTCAAAACGTGGTTTATTCATGAAAATTGGACGTAGACGTAACTTGCTTAAATATCTTAAATCTCAAGATGCTCAAAGATATACTGCTTTAATTAATGAACTTGGTTTAAGAAGATAAGAAAACTCACTCGTTGAGTTTTTTTATTTAAAAAATTAAGTTATTTTTTGTATTCTACTGGATGTAGCATACAAATAATTATAAAAATGATATAATTAAATGAATTGAAAAAAAGATGATTAATTTCAATATAAAATGAAGGAGATTTTATATGTCAAAACAAGTTTTTGAATCAACACTTGCGGGAAAACCGTTAAGAGTTGAAGTCGGTGAAATTGCTAAACAAGCAAATGGTGCCGTCATGGTTTATTATGGTGACACAGTTGTATTATCAACTGCTGTTGCAAAAGCAAAAGTGGGACAAACAGACTTTTTCCCATTAATGGTTATTTATCAAGAAAAATTATATGCTGCTGGTAAAATTCCTGGAGGCTTCTTTAGAAGAGAAGGTCGTCCATCTGAATTAGAAACACTTACATCTCGTTTAATTGATAGACCACTGCGTCCATTATTTGATGAAGGTTATAGAAATGATGTACAAGTTGTTAATACTGTACTATCCTCTGATCCAGAAGCATCAAGCCAAATGGCTGCAATGTTAGGTTCATCGATTGCATTAGAAATTTCTAATATCCCTTTCATGGGACCGATTGCTGGTGCACATGTTGGGCGTATTAATGGTGAATTTATTTTAAATCCATCATCCGAACAATTAAATCAATCAGATATTGACTTAATTGTTGCAGGCACTAAAGATGCAATCAATATGGTTGAAGCTGGTGCAAAACAAGTCTCAGAAGCAGATATGTTAGATGCAATTTTATTTGGTCATAATGTGATCAAAGAATTATGTGCACTACAAGAAAAAATAAAAGCTGCTGTTGGTGTTGAAAAAGTTCAACCAGAGCTACTTAAACTTGATCAATCAGTTTATAACCAAGTACTAGCTTATAAAGGTAAAGAACTAATTAAAGCAGTTGCTATCGTTGATAAGCAAGACCGATATGATGCGATTGATGCAATTAAAGATGACGTTATTACGCATTTTGAACTTCAAAACTTTTGGGTTGAAGTAGATGGTAAATCTGTATTAGACGCAGATCAGAAAAAAGAATTAATGTCTCAAGTTAAAATGTCTTTAGACAAAATTGTAACGATGGAAGTACGTCGTTTAATTACCGAAGATAAAGTAAGACCTGATGGTCGTGGTTTAGATGAGATTAGAGCATTAGCTTCTAGAACTGATATTTTACCAAGAACACATGGTTCAGCATTATTTACACGTGGTCAAACACAAGCACTTGGTGTTGTTACATTAGGTTCATTAAATGAAAACCAAATTATTGATGGTTTAGAACA
>CAZRKJ010000178.1:0-1564 GCA_964600775.1 uncultured Acholeplasma sp. | reverse complement strand
CTTTGAAAAGTGGTGGGCGATACTGGATTTGAACCAGTGACCCCCTGCGTGTGAATTGCTCATAGTGCCTGGTTTTTATCGGTTTTAAAGCTAAGACACTGGTTTTCTTTGTTTTCTATTTTAGCTTTGAAAAGTCATATTTGGGACTCATCTTTTAAACCATTAGTGCCAAATTAGTGCCATATAGGCAATGCATCCTGATATACTATTATTAATGCTTTGCTAGTATAAGGTAGGTAAATATGGATAAGAATTTACTTCAAACTCTTATTACTGCTCTCGCTATAATCATAGCTACTTTAACTATTTGGAAACAATACTGGATAACACTTTATCAGATTTACGACAAAGATAACCATAACCCTCGCACCGGTGCTCATAATAAATATTGGATTGTTAGTTTAGTTAGTGCTTTGCTCAGCTGGGCAATATTTTCCGGAATTATCGGACTCATAATATTCATTTTACTTGCCTTCACCGAGTTAGAATCATATTGGTTTTTTATAGCAATTGGAATTGGCTTATCTATTTTTACACTGTTAATTCTATTATTTACTGTGCTTATTTCCGCATGGCCAACATGGATAAAAGCCAGATTAAACCAAAGATGGGGAACTCTCAACACTGCTTATATTAATACTATTAAACCGTATTCAAAATGTTACGTTATTCGTAAACTTCCAATTTTTAAGGATTACAATTTACATCGACTTTTAATAACTAATGACAATGAAATAATTGCTAAGGCTGTTAACAATGCAGGCAAATTTACCGTATTGCTATTAATTTTGATTTTAACATTTTCCTTAATTTTTGCAGTGTGTATTGAATTCTGCTAATACTAATTTAATAACCTAACTTTTACGTCGAATATCTCTGGTAAAGAGCCTGTTATACCAGCCCAATCTGCATCTGTGAGTATATAAACGACTTCTTTTACTTGACCATACTCAATTTCTGACTTTGTGAAACGAACTAGTTTGGAATCTCTCAACTTTCCTCGTTGATACAATTCCGCACTGTATGCCTTTCCTGCCTCAGCATTCGTTGGTACTAGATGTACTACTAAGCTTAAGCCGCCGCCATACACTGGCCTACAGGCATAATGCTCAACACTAGCGATATTTCCTCCACCGACATTTAGCGCAACTACTAAACTATTTGCCCAATCGTTAAAAGGTTTAATATCAAAACCTAAACCTAAAACCATTATCACCAAGCCTATAACAAGAATAGTAATTATTATTTTTTTCATTACTTTAGCTCCATGATTTTCTTTGATTATATCATCCAAGGTCAATTGGGCGTTTAATTAACGCTCAGCCCCTTCACTCAACTGGATTATATCAGGATGCTGTGCGCGGTCAAGGCTCCACTTCGTTCGCTTTTTGCTTCCTTTGACCGTGCTTCAGCATCCCGGGTTTTGGCTTGGTAAGTGAAGGGGTTAGAAGCGTGTTTGTTGTTAATGCTCCAGCAATTTAGGTTCAATACATGCGATTCTGCCACCGAGAGCCAGTGCAGCATCGATCAGGTGAGTGCCAGGTTGATCCAGGGTACTCATTTT
>CAZRKJ010000177.1:0-1569 GCA_964600775.1 uncultured Acholeplasma sp. | reverse complement strand
TCGTACTGTTGCTAAAGATGTTGCAGATGCAAATCGCATCTTTGTTAACGGTGCTTTAGCAAAACCTGGTAAAGTTATCAAAATAGGTGATAAGGTCCAGTTACATCTTGGCTTAAAAGTCATAACGATTGAAATCACATCACTCACTTTATTAAAAGACCAGGACATGTATACACTCATTTCTGAAGAAAAACGGTCTTAATGATCGTTTTTTCATGAAAATTATAATATAATAAGTAACGATAAGGAGGAAATTAATTATGTTTCCTGATGATTTAAATGAACAACAAAAAATAAGACTTCAAAAAGTTGAAGACTTAAGAAAAATGGGTGTTGACCCTTTTGGTCATCGTTTTGACCGTACCCACTTATCACACGATATACATGCAACATATGGCAGTTTATCACGTGAAGCACTTGAAGCAGAAAATGTATTAGTCACTGTTGCTGGTCGTATTGTTTTAAGACGTATTCAAGGTAAGGCTGGATTTATTCAATTACAAGATAGAGAAGGTCGTATTCAAGTATATATTCGTTTAGATGGTGTGAGTGAACTTGAGTTTGAATTATTTAAACATTCTGATTTAGGGGATATTGTAGGAATCACAGGTAGTTTATTTAGAACAAAGACAGATGAACTTACAATTAAGGCATCAACTTTTACGCATCTTACCAAAGCAATCTCTCCATTACCTGATAAATATCATGGCTTGCAAGATAAGGAAGAAGCTAGACGTCGTCGTTATGTTGATTTAATTGTAAACGAAGAATCTATGCGTGTTGCTAGAATGCGTCCAAGAATTATTCGTGCATTCCAACACTATTTTGACTCTAATGGCTATATTGAGGTTGAAACACCTGTATTACATCCAATTTTAGGTGGGGCTGCTGCAAGACCGTTTGTAACGCATCACAATGCTTTAGATATGGACTTTTATCTACGTATTGCTACTGAGTTACCATTAAAACGTTTAATCGTTGGTGGTATGGAACGTGTATACGAAATTGGCCGCTTATTTAGAAATGAAGGTATTGATGCAAAACACAATCCTGAATTTACTACTGTTGAGGCATACCTTGCATATGGTGATGTTACAGATATGATGGCACTTGTGGAAAACTGTTTATCAAGTGTTGCTTATGAAGTTACAGGTTCATATGATGTATTGTTCGGTGAACAAACAATTCATTTAAAAGACTTTAAACGTGCACACATGGTAGATTTGATTAAAGAACAAACAGGTGTTGACTTCTTTAATACTTATTCACTTGATGAGGCTAAAGCTATTGCTAAAAAACATCATGTTGAAGTTGAACCACATTTTACACTTGGTCATATCGTTGAAGCATTCTTTAATGACTTTGTAGAAAAAACTATTGTTCAACCAACAATTGTCTATGGTCATCCGGTAGAAATTTCTCCGCTTGCAAAAGCAAACCAAAAAGACCCAAGATTTACTGACCGATTTGAATTATTCATTATGGGTTCTGAATATGCAAATGCATTTTCAGAGTTAAATGATCCTGTTGATCAAAAAAATAGATTTTTAGATCAATTGAAACAAAAAG
>CAZRKJ010000176.1:0-1576 GCA_964600775.1 uncultured Acholeplasma sp. | reverse complement strand
TTATATTACTTTACCTACAGGTGAAAAAAGCGATACCTCAGTTTTAGGAAATATTCGAGTTAATGCTCTTGATGATCAAACTGATATCGGTTTATTTGGTAATGTTGGACCTGCAGTGGCCCCAGAAGAAGGCACGATTGGTTTTATTAATAACTTACTTTTATATAACATTGAAATAAATACCTCATCACTTGGTGGCTATAATCCATCTCATAAGCATTTTGTCACATCAGCGCCTTATGAGACTAACCATATTGGTATTTTAGTGGGGCATGCTCAATATACTAAAATTCAAGATATTAGTGTTTATTATTCAGGCACTAATGGTAATCCCACCATTAAAGCCTTTAATGTTCATAATGTCGCTGGTGTTTCGCCAGTCGCCAAATATGCTACCTCAACAGGAATTGTTGGCTATTATGAAGAGTTAGTTATTAGCGAAGATGATAAACCAGTTACTTCCGATGGTGTAATCACTGAAGTTGGTGGCGCTGGTGCCGGTCTTGGTTTAGGGGTTGTCTATTCCGATGACCTATGGGAATTCATGAAAGAGAAAACACCAGTTGGCCCTAATCCTCAAGATGATGAATACGGTCTTCAAGAAACATTTGGTCCCGAACTTTATGGACAAAATAATAATGATAAAACTTATTTCCAAATCGGTGTCTTTACTTTTGCCCATTCAATGCAAGTAACTAAAGATGATTCCCTTGCTAAATTATGGACACAACCCAATAGTAATAAATGGTCGATTTCCACGAGTGGTAATTATTCTAATGCCGCAGTTAGCCAACCTGTAGTCGCCAAAAAATATGAGCTCACACAAATGACCAATGCTCATATGAATCAGCCAACAACAGCCCAAAAATATCATCAGTTAAATTCTACTTATTCCAATGCAGCGCGCTATCGGTATATGTTAACTGTCGATGAGACTGTTAATAATGTGACTAAAACTTATGCCATGCTCAGAAATGGAGCTACCGCAGCATATAAAGAAATTAATACTAGTAATTTTGTTATTCCAGAGACAGAATTAGAATATTACACTTTTGATAGATATTATGGTCAGCAAAATAATCCATTGGTTCCCCCTTATGGAAGCGATGGTAAAGAATTAACTAATAAAAGTCAATATGCCATCCAATTTAGCCGCGATAATTTTAACGAAAGTTTACCAATGCAATATTTAGGCTATGGTAAAAATATAACTAAAAATGGTATTATCAAAGAAATTCCACGACCTTTACGCATTTATTATTATACTGGGGCCATATCAACAAGTTTTATGGCTTCTTCAACGACCACTGGTAATACTGAAGGCGTCCGTTTTATTCCTGTAAGAGATAATAATACACTATATGATTTTAACTATAGTAGTAATCCCAGAAAAACTAATAAAAGTGTTCGTCCTGATGCCGTTGCATACTCCAAATATGTTTTGCAAAGAAGATTTCAAGAAAACACAAATCACGCATCATATATGACTTTTTCATCTGCTAATGGGTTTAGTGCTACTAATACGGCAAATTCGGGTGTTCGAGTTAGATTGTGGGCTGTCAGATATGATAATGCG
>CAZRKJ010000175.1:0-1646 GCA_964600775.1 uncultured Acholeplasma sp. | reverse complement strand
GATTGGCTGTATAGGTCTTTAATAAGCCCTTATCTCGAATATCCATGACATTTACATGGGTATTGGTGCCTTCATAAAAATACGGGTCTCTCATTTTATTTTCCTACTTAATGCAAACACTGCAGTGTCCAAATCAATTTGATTTTTTGCATATAGTTTTAGTATGTTGTTGGCATATTCACTAGGCATACCACCCCCGAAAGCATTATATGCAACCGCCTTTTCAAGTTCCTTATAGGCTTTTTCATATTGTGGTAGTTTAACCTCAAAAGGAATACCTGCTTCAAGTACTACTTGTCTTAAAAATATGTTAATTGCATCAGAAATTCTTAGATTAAAGTTTTTCAAGATCTCTTCTGCTTTAATTTTTGTATCTTCATCAATGCGTACATTAATGTATTCATTCTTTTTCATATCATCACCAATAATATTGTAACACATTTGTTTTACAATTTCATATTATTTTGCTTCTACTTTTTTCACACTTCAAGTTAAAGAAAAAAGTCTAACAAATTCTAATAAGAAATGTCAAACTTTTATTTTCAAACTTACTTTTTTAATCTGTTTTTATGTAGAACCAATACAAGTTCTCTAAGTGATTTAGCTGCAACTGCATTTGATGCACCACTTGGATCTAAGTATGGTGATAATTCTACAATATCTGCACCAACAATGTGGTTTAATTTTTCGAATTGATCAAATGCCCATAGTAATTCTTTATATTGCATACCACCTGCTTCAGGTGTACCTGTACCAGGAAATACCGATGGGTCAAGGACATCTAAATCAATTGTTATATAAACTGGTTTGTCTTTAATTTGTTCTACAATTCTATCTAAACCTTCAAAGTCAAACTTTTGTTGATGGATGTGTTGCTTAGCCCAATCAAATTCGTGCTTATCCCCACTTCTTATACCAAACTGAAAGATTTTATGATCACCAATAAATTTATGTGCTTGGCGCATAAATGTTGCATGTGACAATTCTCTTCCAAAGAATGATTCTCTTAAGTCCGTATGTGCATCTAAATGAATAACGTGTAAATCCTCATATTTTTCTTTTAATGCTTTTAGTACTGGATATGTCACTAAATGCTCACCACCAATCATCATTGGTAGCTTATCATCATTAATAATAGTCTTGGTTGCCTCATATACAATATCTAGTGCATCTGTTACTGCACCTATTGGTAAATCTAAGTCACCTGTATCAACCGTTTTAAAATCTTTTAGACTTGCTTCGCGATATGGTGAATACCATTCTACTCCAAATGAATCTACACGGATTGCATTACCTGCAAATCTTGTACCAGGTCTAAAGGATGTTGTTGCATCCATTGGCACTGAAAAAATAACTACATCTGCTTCATCATAATTTGACTGGCATGACTGAAATGATAAATCTACTTTGCTTAATTTCATAAGTCTCCCTCATATTTATACCACAGGTCTTTATCTACAATCTTAATGAATCCTTCCTCTGTATCGGATAATATTGTAGAACCTTGTGCTGTGTAGAATGCTAAATCATCTAAAATCTCTTGATTGATAATCTCACCAGGAATTACCAAAGGAATTCCGGGTGGGTAAACCATAATATTTTCTGCAGTAACTTCATTTAATGCATCTTCAATTCGAACAAACTTT
>CAZRKJ010000174.1:0-1710 GCA_964600775.1 uncultured Acholeplasma sp. | reverse complement strand
TGTCCCCAGCAAATCTTGCAAACTTCTCAACGATTGCTTTTTTACTGTCTTTTGTTAGTGCCATAATGTTTCCTCCTATGTCTCGTATAGCTAAAGAATTTGTTTTGGCTAACAATGTCCTTGCTATCGACCTAATGAATATTACCATATTTGAATTATAAATGCAACAACATTTTATAATTTATGAATAAAATACATTAATTTTGGAAAAAATTACATTATAATTTGATAAATTGGTCTACATTTAATATAAATACAGTGGCTCCACCAACGGATACTTCGATTGGTAAAGTACTAAATGAACCAAATTCATTAACGATTGCGTTTGGTACAATTTTACTTCTAGTCTTAGAAAATTTCTCAATAATATCTAGAACTTGTGGTACTTTCTCATCATTGACACCGATTAAGAAAGTAGCATTTCCTTCACGTAAGAATCCACCTTTGGTTGATAATCTAGTCGCAAAAAATCTATCTTTAACTAATCCCTTTTGAACTCTATTCGCATCATCATTTGATACAACTGCAATAACCATTTTCATAGATGATTCCTCCTCTAATAATACTTTTATTTTATCACATCTTTAATCATTTCAGCAAACTGTATGTTTGTTCCACATCAATTTTTATTTGTTTAATCAAATCTTCTAAGTTTTCATACTTAATTTCATCTCTTAAATAATACTCAAATGACACTGTAATTTCTTTTTCATATAAGTCTGCATCATAATCCATTATAAATACTTCTAAACGTCTTGTTGTTGAATAATTAAGTGTTGGATTATGACCAAGATTTGCACACCCCAGATAAGTTTTATCACCAATTTGAACTTTAACTGCGTATACCCCTATTTTAGGTAGAAAATGATTCTTATAGTCAATATTAGCTGTTGGATAGCCAATCATCTTACCAACCTTATCTCCATGAATGACTTCACCATGAATACTGTAACTTTTGTTTAGTAATTTTCTAACTAGTTTCATATCGCCTGCTTCAAGCAATAACTTAATATAAGTCGTTGAAACTCTAGTGTCTTTATAAAGAAGATCATCTACTACTACAACTTCGAAATGTTGTTCTAAATCTTGTATAGCACCAGATCCTTTATACCCAAACTTAAAGTCTCTACCTACAACAATGCGTTTTACACTAATTGACTTTAACCATTCTATAAAACTATCTTTTTCTAGCTTAGAAAACTGTTTAGTAAACTCTACTACAAAAAAATAATCAATATGCATTGATTCTAATGCATGTTTCTTATCTGAAATATCCATGAGTATTGGTAAGGCTTTGTTTGTAATTACACTCATCGGATGTGGAAAAAAAGTCATTACTGCACTTTTTGTATCTTTATATTCTTTTGTTTTGTCAATTAAATTTTGATGTCCTATATGAAGACCATCAAAATTACCAATTGCCAATGTAATTGGTTCAGTATTTGATATTTGATCAAATGCTTGATGTATTGTTTGCATAAATATTACTTCCTTAAAAAAAGTATTTCACTTTATATACATTATCTTTAGGTTCATAAAGAGCTATATAATTACCTAATTGATCGATTGCAATAAATGGTTGATCTATATTAGTTTGTCTATGATCGAGTGCTACACCACTTAAAACCAGTTTAACCATATAATCATTTAGTTCAACCTTTGGTGTATGTTCAAATAATAATTTATGGTCAATTAAATCAATGGGTTCAA
>CAZRKJ010000173.1:0-1711 GCA_964600775.1 uncultured Acholeplasma sp. | reverse complement strand
AAAGATGATTGGATTAGAAGATGAGCTCATAAGTGAAAAATATCAATATGAATTCCCTTATATCTCACTACAATCCAAAACGTTAGACGCATCTAGTACAAATACTTTTACTTTTTATGGATACTATGAACCAGAGCGTAAAGTGATACGACGTTCATTACTTGATGTGAAACATACACACGAAGCATCTCATACGTGGGTAGAGATTGAAAGTAATCCATTTAAGGGATTTGAATATGCTTTACTTAAAACAGAAAAACTAGATAAAAAGTATTTTAAGCAAAATTATAAACATATGCGTCATCTAGAAGTAGATCAAAAAGGTAATGTGCTATCATTCTTTACCGATAATCATGTGCATGTTGTAACAGATACTAAGGAACGTTTAGTTGAAAGACAACATGGGCACTTATTAATTTCAGGTGATTTATTAAGTGGTGAGGAAAAAACGTTTGCTACCACAAACTGGATGTTTGGGGTATTTTCCAGTCACGTTGTACTCGGTAATACAAATATTCAAAAACTTACGGGTGATTTAAGAAATCCACTCAATCTACATAGAATTTCAGGGTTACGCATGTTTGTAGAAATTGATGGTTTAGATTACTTACTAGCAACCCCTAATATTTATGAAATGGGTATTAACTATACCAGATGGATTTATCAATTAAAAGATGATCAAATAATCATTACGATGCATGTGAAGCTAAAATCTTATGTACAGCGACTACATGTGACATCTTTAAGTGGTAAAAAATATAGCTTTAAACTGATAAATCAATTGGTACTAGGCGATAGTGAATATCAAAGAGATTTTAATTTAGATGTAACTAAAAATTCTGTATTAATAACTGCCAATGATAACGGGTTTGTTAAAGAGCGTTATCCAGGTTTAAAATATAAGTTTGTATCTTCAAAAGCTGCTACATTTGGTACTGATAGTTTATTGTTTGGTGAAGAAAAGGGTCACGGTATTTTAAGTTTTTACTACCAAGATGTATCTGAATTTACACTTGATACACTTGCAACCTATGACAGTTTTAGTGATGAAAAACTAGATATTATAAATGATCAAATTGAGTACACTAAATTCATTAATGAACTCACAGGCTATCAATTTAAGTTAAAGAAAAAACGAAATGAGCTTGAACAATTAGAAGATACACTCTTCTGGTATACACATAATGCCCTCGTACATTTTGCTAGTCCGCATGGTTTAGAACAATCAAACGGTGCAGCTTGGGGTACAAGAGATGTACTTCAAGGACCAGTAGAACTATTCATGAGTGCAAACCGCTATGATTTGGTACGTATGATTTTATTAAGAGTCTTTTCAAGACAGTTTATTGAGACCTATGATTTTCCACAGTGGTTCATGTTTGACAAGTACTATCCAATTCAAGCACATGAATCACATGGGGATATTATTGTATGGCCAATAAAAGTTTTAGCAGATTACTTAAAAGCAACCAAAGACTTTAGTATTTTAGATGAACAAGTGCCATACATGTCCATGCAAACAAATACATGGGTCATGCATGATACAACCTTAAGACAGCATGTGGATAAAACATTAAATGCCATTCAAAATTCATTTGTTAAAGGCATGAATCTACCAGCATATGGTGGTGGTGATTGGGATGATACCTTACAACCGGCAAATAAAAAGTTAACTGACCATATGGTATCTGGTTGGACACCGCTTCTACTA
>CAZRKJ010000172.1:0-1743 GCA_964600775.1 uncultured Acholeplasma sp. | reverse complement strand
TCATATAAATGTTTAGGAATAGATTGTATACTTGCTAAAAATAACAATATCGGAACGCCTGCAAGTGCTAAAATATCATATATACGCTCAATTAAACCAACGATAAATGTTATTAAGAATGGTGCCATACCAGTTTGTAATAGATAAAATTCTAAATCAAAAATTCTTGAAATACCTTGTTGTTCAAGGATTGCATTAATTGCTTCTCCACCACCAACTGCTGATACAACTGCGGCAGAGTTTAATATTACAGGTACAAAGAAGATTGCCCTTACAATAGCTCTACCTTTGAACTTCATATTCAACATAACAGCTATAAACAAACTAAAAATCAATAAAACTGGTAAGTTTATTAAGACATCTGTTGTTGTTGATAAAAGTTCTACTCTAAAAGAAGAGGAAGCTGTAACATGCGTATTAAACGCGAACAAATAATTTTCAAAACCGACAAATTCTTTAACTATCTCTCCTGCTTGTGGGGTTAAGTTATAAAAACTATATCTAAGTGACTCAAAAAATGGTACTAAGAATAGTAGGATAATACCTGCTGCCCATGGTATAAGGAAAATAATAGCCCAGAATAGCTTTTGCTGTTTGTAGTTCATTTGTGGGAGTTTTAGATTTGAAAGCTTAGATGATAACTTCTTTTGATCATTCATCTTTATACCCCCTCTACAACATAACTTAAGGATGGTACTTGATAACTACCAACAGTTACATCTCTTAAATTATAATTAATTAGTATTTTTAATCCATGTGAATACGTTACTCGATAAACATTATTTCCTACGATTTCATGGTTAACAAGTGTCCCTTGATGAATACCTAGTGTATCTAATTCACTTATTTGCTCTTCAATGACATCTAACCAATTAGTATAATCAGTTGACATATAGTAATTGTATTCTGTGTTTAATAAATCTCTTGAATCTTTATAAGTAAGTGTGTATTTTAAATTTGATCCTGATTCAATAAGTTTTAAAAACTGATACTGAACACTTCTATTATTTGCTAAATTTATACTGTTGCTTGCATAATCAACATATCCAGATAAAACAAGTTGTAATAAAGGAATTTGATTATCAATGATTGAATATAGTGTTGCTTCAACTGGTATATCTACGATATAGTTTGCATAGCTAAATGCATAATATAAAGGATTAGTAAACATCATCTTTTGTTCAACAGACTCTAAAAATCTTTGTTGCAGTAATATACTGTCTTGTAAGTAAATCATTTGATTATCTACATAATGACCAGTAATCATTGACCCCATAAGTGAAAACTCAAGACCTTTAAACTCATAATCTTTATTAAATCTATTAAAGATTGCTTCATAATATAATGGATTAACAACATATGAATCTCCACTATGTTCAAATGGTGTTTCAGAGTAAGGTAATCTTGACGGGTAATGATAGTTAAACATTTGAGCATGACTACCTCTAATTCTACTTGCGGTATATCTGAATTGATCAAATGTTTTATGATAACTTCTAGCCGTCATAATATTTAATGATTGATATAACTCAATATTCAGAGACTCTAAATAATTATCTAATGCTTCAAAATCTTTTTTACCACCTAAAGTTTTTTCAAAATCTACGCGGTCATTTAAGTCTTGAGATAGACCTCCATTGATAGCACCTTGATATAAAACGTTCATATGTTTGACATCTCTTTCAATGAGTAAGTCAACAATCTCTTGTGCTTCTTTAAATGTAGTCATCGACTCATTTGTAT
>CAZRKJ010000171.1:0-1751 GCA_964600775.1 uncultured Acholeplasma sp. | reverse complement strand
AAATGAATCATCCAGCATGGTTTATCCTACCGTACTGGACGTTGTTTTTGGTATTTGTTATCATTCCTGTTATCGCAGCAATCTTTTTATCATTTACTTACTTTAATGCGATTCAAACACCTAATTTTATTGGAATTACAAATTATATAGAACTTATTACGATGGACACTGTGTTTATGCAATATGTATTATCAAATACATTGAAGTTTGCGTTAATTGTTGGTCCTGTTGGGTATTTGTTATCATTTATGCTTGCATGGATGCTAGCACAAATTCCCCAAAAATATCGTACCGTTTTAGCCATCATTTTATACTCACCATCCTTAACTTTAGGGGTTGCGATGGCATCCATGTGGCGGATTATATTTTCTGGTGATTCACAAGGGTATCTCAATAGCTTATTGCTCAATTGGGGTGTCATATTAGAACCTATTCAATTTTTACAATCACCTGACTATTTAATGACGATTATGATTGTAGTTAGTCTTTGGAGTTCTATGGGTGTTGGATTTTTAGCAATGTTAGCAGGTGTATTAAATATTGATCAAACATTATATGAAGCTGCTTATGTTGATGGTATTAGAAATCGTGCTCAAGAAATCTTTTATATAACCATTCCATCTATGAAACCACAAATGTTGTTTGGAGCTGTTATGGCTGTCGTTACCACTTTTCAAGCAGGAGGTATTGGTGTTCAATTATCCGGATCAAATCCAACTCCTCAATATGCTGGTCAACTGATTGTAAATCATATTGAAGACTTTGGATTTATTAGATATATGATGGGTTATGCTGCAACAGTTAGTGTGGTATTACTTTTAATGGTTTATTTCATTTCAAAAGTAACATTTAAAATTTTAGGTGAAAGGGAGTGATTTTATGGCATCTGCAAGTTTTCAAGGCACAAAAATAAACCCAACAAGATTTCATAGAAGTCAATTACCTTTCTTTATGTTTTTAGTGCCATTTTCAATGTTAATGTTACTGCCTATATTATTTATCTTTAATCACGCGTTTAAACCTAGAAGTGAATTATTTGCTTATCCACCTAGATTTTTTGTTAGAAATCCTACGATGGATAACTTTACAGAACTTTCTAGATTAGTATCTGCATCAGGTGTTCCTTTCTCAAGATATTTAGTAAACAGTTTATTAGTAACAATCATTGGAGTTACTTTAGCTATTTTTATTACTGCATTTTCTGCATATGCTTTATCAAAGTTAAAGTTTAAAGGTAAAAAGTTATTATTTGAAATTAATACACTCGCATTAATGTTTGTGCCTATTGCTGTTCAAATCCCAAGATATTTGATTATTGCAAGATCAGGTTTAATCGACACATATGCAGCGCATATTTTGCCTGTAATTGTCATGCCGGTAGCGATGTTCTTAATTAAACAATTTATCGATCAAACACCTAATGAAATCATTGAATCAGCTAAGATTGATGGTGCATCTGAAATGCAAATATTTATGAAAATTGTACTACCAGTTATCGCACCTGCAATTGCAACTGTAGGCATTTTAGCATTCCAAATCATTTGGAATGATGTTTCGACTTCAGTTTTATATATTAATGACGAATCAAAAAGAACACTCGCGTTTTATATGCAAAGTTTGACATCATTACAAGGGAACACTGTTGCTGGGCAAGGGATGGCCGCTGCAGCTTCTTTGATTATGTTTGTACCAAACTTAATTTTATTTATATTTTTACAAGGTAAAGTCATGAATACTATGGCTCATTCAGG
>CAZRKJ010000170.1:0-1784 GCA_964600775.1 uncultured Acholeplasma sp. | reverse complement strand
TCAAAATCACTTACTGGATCTTGTTCATGCCATGTTAAAAACATTTGGTATGAACCAACTTCAGTAATCTTAATGTTGTTACGTAATGTGATATATAATACAATACGTGCTACATCCCCTACGTGTTCTTCACCTGGGTAGAATGCACCATTAATCAACTTCCAATTAGCACCTGTTGCAGCATTTGTAAATGGATAATTAGAGCGTGTTGAGTTGACTGATACTACTGCAGCTCTTAAGTTATGTAAGTCATCTTCTTTAGCACCAACTGCTCTTAGTTTAGATGCTGGTACAACGTGTTCACGGTTACCATATGCACCAAAACCAGTATAGATATTATAGTTTTTTCCATTGTAATTATCAATTGCTTGTACTTGGCTTGTAGAACCTGATTGTGAACCCATAGTCTTAATCATATTTGTTAAAGCTGATTTAAAAGCATTACCAGATAAACCGTTTAATACTGAATAATAACCTGTAAAACTTGAACGTGAATTTACTGTAACATTGAAAGTTTTAGTTTCAACAACTTCACTATCAAATAAGACAGTGTATGTTAATGTAACTACAACATCATTATCTCCTTGGTTAATTACACCAGTATTTGATAATACAGCAGGGTTTGAAGATACCCAGTTAATAGTAGCACCAAATAATAATTCTCCTGCTACTGTTAAGTCTAGATTACTTGATGTTGATGTACCAATTGTAGGTAGTACAATGTTATCTAAAATAATTGCAGAGACGTTGTTAAAGTCAACTGTGTTATCTACTGTTAACTCACTAGCACTTGTTACAAATATATAGTTATTTGATCCTTCTTTGTAAACTGGTGCAATGACACTTACTCTTAGACCTGGGTCTAGGTTTGCTAATTTGTTTTGAATTGCTAATTTTTCAGTTTGGTTTAAATCTTGTGGTACATAGATTGTAAAACTACCTTGATTTGTATGTAACACATAGTTTGTTTGAGTATTTGTATATTTAGTTGACATTAGACCAAAGATAGATACTAATTTAGATGGATTGTTTGCTATCTTGTCAGCTGTAATAATTAGTGGAGATGCTTCTTTAGTGGCTAACTTTTTAACACCACGAATATTTCCAATATAAATATTTGAGTTTTCTGTTAGTTTTGTACCTCTAACTTCAATTTCATCACCAGCTTTTAGTGTTACATTAAGTGAAGTTGGTATTCTAACTAAAATTGCTGCTGTTTGGTCTTCCATGAAGACAAACAGTTCATTTCCTTTAGTATAAACAGATGTAACAACACCAACTGTTTTAACAAAACTTTGGTTTGTTTCTCCTCTAACAGATAAAATAGTTGTTGGGTTACCTTCACCTAATTTAACAATAAATTGTTTTGTTAAAGAAAATTCACCATTTGTAAGTGTTGCAGTTAAACTTACCTCTACTTGACCTTCACTTGGTACAGTTACTGCACCCGTTGAAAGGTTAATTAAATTGTTGTTTGTGTTTGTTGAACTTGTATATGTCCAAACAATTGTACTTCCTTTAGCACCAACTTTTGAAAGTGTTGCCACACTATTTTCAATAAATGTTGTTGGAATTGATAATTGATTACGGTCTGATTCTACATTTAATTGTTCTGCTGGTTTAGCAGGTTTTAGATTAAACATTTTTAAATCAGAGATTTTAATTCTTGCTGTATTTTGAGTACCTACAGATGCATCTACAAAGATACGTAAGTTATCTAGTTCAACATCAGTGACTTCAATTAATTTACCATCCACTGTTAAGTGTGGTAATAAATCTAAGAT
>CAZRKJ010000169.1:0-1802 GCA_964600775.1 uncultured Acholeplasma sp. | reverse complement strand
AGATTATCAATCGATTCAAACACCAGTTATGATGATTTTAACGATTTCATACATGGGTGGTATCTTTGCAGGTGCATCTCAACTTACAGGCGTATTGTTATTCTTTGCATACTTCCCATTTAGTTCTGCACTTGTTTTACCGGTTGCGTTTGCGGCAGGGCAAATTGGATGGTTAGAAGTATTTATCGGATTTGCTATTATGGCAGCAACGGCTATTGGGTTAATTGCAGTATTTACACCACTTTATCGTGCAAGTATATTATCTTATGATCAATCAAGTTTAATTAAGCGAATTAAAAATACCTACCGCACATCCAAAGTATTAAAAGATAACCAAAAATTATATGAAGGTAAGAAGTAATTGAGCAATTTAGATAAGCTAATTGAAGCATTAAATAAGTTAATCGATCCAACATTAGAAAAAACCTTTTTAGAAGCTAAAAGTATTGTAAAAATTAGTCAAGATGAAAACCAAATTATTGATTTAGAAGTTCAATTAAAAAATAGACGTAAAGATGAAATGAATGTAAAACTAGAAATCGCACGTCTAGCAAAAATCAAGTTTGATTTTCCAGGTATTCGTATGACGTTTACAGATTCTAATTTTAAGTTAGAAGATGAGCAAAGTATTCAATATATTGGCATTATTTCTGGTAAGGGTGGTGTTGGTAAATCTAGTGTAACAGCAAACTTAGCAGTTGCATTAACTAAATTAGGTGTAAAAGTGGGTGTTATTGATACCGATGTTTATGGTTCATCAATTCCAAGTATATTTAAACTACCGATTGAACCATTAGATACATCAGAAGATGATGAATTAATCCCTGCTAGAACAGTTGATGATATTCAAGTTATTAGCCCTGAGTTTTTCATGCCTATTGACCAACCACTCATGTGGCGTGGTCCAATGCTTGGTAAACTCATTACACACTTTTTTAATGGCGTGTTATGGGATGAGGATACAAAAATTGTCTTAATGGATTTACCACCTGGTACAGGTGACATTCAATTAGATGTGCAATCTTTTGTACCAGATGCACCAATGATTTTAGTAACAACACCACATAAGAATGCGTCTCATGTTGCATTAAAAGCTGGTTTAGGTGCAATTGAAATAGGACACAAGATTCTTGGTGTAGTCGAGAATATGAGTTATTACTATAATGAAGCTAGTGGTAAAAATGATTATATCTTTGGTGAAGGTGGTGGTTTGGCGACTGCAGATAAAATAAAATCTGAGTTACTGATCCAAATTCCAATCAATCAACCACTTAATCCTGAGTCATTTATTTACAGTTTAGAGGATATGAATGGTAAACTTTATTTAGCACTGGCAAAAAAAGTATTAGAAAAATTATGAGAAAGTAGTGATACTTTGGCTAAACTTAGAAAATTTTATGACCTAGATAATGCAGCTAAAATATTTCCTGTGGTCGCAAACGAATCACGTAGTTACATGTTTAGGGTATCTGTAATCTTTAAACAACCGATTGATGTTGATATACTACAAAACGCTTTAAACCGTACAACAAAACGGTTTAAACATTTAAGTGTGCGCATTAGAAAAGGCTTATTTTGGTACTACTTTGAAGAAAACTTAAAAACACCGATCATTAAACAAGAAGATGGACAAATTAATCAATATTTAGTACCAAGAGAAAATAATGATTATCTTTTCCGTACACTTTATTTTAAAGAACGCTTAAGTGTGGAATTTTTCCATGCATTAACTGATGGTAAGGGTGCTTTAGAGTTTGTAAACTCTTTGGCATATGAATATCTTTCACTCCAAGGTCATACAA
>CAZRKJ010000168.1:0-1844 GCA_964600775.1 uncultured Acholeplasma sp. | reverse complement strand
CGCAACCGTTGGCAAGAATTATGGTACATTACTTTACCACAAATGAAGCCACAGTTATTATTTGGTGCGTTAATGCAAATTACAAGTTCCTTCGGTATTGGGATGATTTCGATATCCTTACTCGGTAATCCGTCCGTTGAATACTCAGGGCATACAATCATTACGCATTTACTTGACTTTGGTCAAGGTTCACAACGTATGGAATTAGGTATGGCATCTGCGATTGCAACACTACTATTCTTTGTTATGATGATTGCCAACATCGTTGTGCAAAAAATCTTAAGAAGGGTAGGTACATAGACATGAAGAACGTTCACGAAAACCTTTCAGCACATGAGTATAAAATGGTACTTGCCAAACAAAAAATGATGAAACGACGTGCAAAAAAGAAAAAGCGTCTAAGTCGTTCTTGGCAAGGAGACCTAGCATTAAGTCTCGTACTATTGATCTTTGGTCTATTCAGTGCATATCCATTAGTGTTTACAATTGCTAACGCCTTTAAACCTTTGGATGAAATTTTTATATTCCCACCAAAGCTGTTACCTAGAAATATTACATTTGATAACTACACAGACTTATTTAACTTAATTGGTAATACACGTATTCCAATTAGTAAATATTTATTCAACACATTATTTATTTCAATTATCGGGGTAGCAGGTCATGTGATTATTGCTGCGCTAGCAGCATACCCACTTGCTAAATACAAATTCCCGGGACGAGCATTTATTAACCAAACAATTATTTATTCATTAATGTTCTCGGCGTTTGTTACCGCAATTCCAACCTATTTAATTATTAGCTGGTTAGGGTTAATTGATACTCACTGGGCAATTATTATTCCGGCATGGGGCTTTACATTAGGGCTATTCTTAATGAGACAATTTATGGTTACCATACCAACGGAGCTGTTAGAAGCAGCAAAAATTGATGGTGCTGGTGAATATCGTATATTCTTCCAAGTTGTTATGCCACTTGTGAAACCAGCATGGTTAACAGTTATTATTTTATTATTCCAACAATTATGGTCAACTGACGGTGGTTCATATATTTTCACTGAAAACTTAAAACCTATCAGTTATGCCCTTCAACAAATTGTAAGTGGTGGTATCGCAAGAACAGGTACTGCAGCAGCTGTCGGTGTTATTATGATGATTGTGCCAATTAGCGTATTTATATTCAGTCAAACTCGAATTATAGATACAATGGCGCACTCAGGTCTAAAATAGGAGGATGCTAATGAAAAAGATCGTTACATTACTTATTTTAGCAATCGGAATCTTTGTGTTTCCGATGGTGCGTGTTGAAGCTGCGTATAACTATACACCATGGAATGACGTTGTTGAAAGTGCAGAAGCGATGACAGTATCTCATGTCATTGATAACTCAAACTTAGTTGATGTTAATCATAACCGTGCACCAATTTTACTTAGTGATTTAAGAGATATTAAATATTATGAAAATAAAATTTATATTTCTGATGCAAGTTTAAACAAAATTATTATTTTAAATGATAATTATGAGTACTTAGGTGTTTTCCCAACACTTGAAGAAGACACACATAAACTTAACACACCACAAGGAATCTTTCTATTTGACGGTAAAATTTATATTTCTGATACAAACAACTTCAGACTTGCAGTCTTTGATTTACAAACAGAAGAATTAGTATTAGAAGTGAAAGCTCCTGAATCTGAAGATTTATTTAAAACTTTACCATTTAGACCAACAAAAGTTGTTGTTGATAGAACAGGTAGAATGAACCTGATTGTCCAAGACGTCTTTGAAGGTATTATGGAATTCGATGAAACTGGTGTGTTTGCTCGCTACTTTGGGACAAAGCG
>CAZRKJ010000167.1:0-1859 GCA_964600775.1 uncultured Acholeplasma sp. | reverse complement strand
ATGATGAAGATGACTACAACGACATCATGGATGACTATGAAGATATGTACGACAACTAAGAGGGCAACCTCTTTTTTGTTTGTTAAAGATAAAGTTTTAATAAATCTTATATAATTAAGATATGTTACAATAAATCACTAAGCTATAAAGGATGTTGACTATGCGAAATGTATTTAGGGATGATAAGTTTCAAGGATTTAAAAAGAAAGATAAGTATTTTGAAGGTTGGTATTTTAAAGCTGTTTCAAAATCAGAAAAACAAAGTATCGCATTAATACCTGGTGTATCTAAAGCCATTGGGGATCAGCATGCATTTATTCAAGCATTTGTTTATATAAACAATAATGGTAAATCAACGGTAAGTAATCACTACTTTAGATTTGATATTAAAGATTTTATTGCAGATAAAAAGAAGTTTTTTGTTCAAATAAAAGATAATGAGTTTTCAATGGATGGGATAAAAGTAAATTTAGAAGATGCGGATACAAGTATCAAAGGTACGTATCGTATTATAAACCCTGTTACATTACCTAAAACACTTTATATGCCCTCAATTATGGGTCCTTTTGCATACCTACCAATGATGGAGTGTTATCACGGCATTCTTTCAATGCATCATTTAGTTGAAGGTGATATTATATATAACGATAAAGCACTGGATTTGACAGGTGCTAGAGGTTATGTTGAAAAAGATTATGGACGCTCATTTCCAAAAGGATATGTATGGATACAAACAAATAATTTAGATGATGCAAATACGTCATTATTTTTATCTGTAGCTACGATTCCGTATTTAAAGTTATTTTTTAATGGTTTTATAGTTAATTTTTATCATAAGGGTAAACATTATAGGTTTGCAACTTATAACTTATCTAAGATACTCGAAGAATCAATAGATGAAAAACAAGCACATTATGTATTTAAAAAGGGTCGATACATATTAGAGGTTGCAGGTAAGATATCAGAGTATGTAACATTAGCGTCACCAAAATTTGGTAAGATGGACCACACCATTAAAGAAGGTCTATCTGGCCAAGTAACAGTAACCTTAAAACATAAGGATAAGGTTATCTATTCAGGTAGTTCAAGTAATGCCGGTATAGAAATAATGAAAAAACCTAACAAAAAATAACATAATTTAATTGTTCTAGTTAGATCTCTCTCTTTTATAACGTAATCTTTTGAAAACGCTATCATAAAGGTATATAATAAAAAGAAAAGGGGTAAAAAAATGAACGGTTATTTTGCATTTTTACGTGGTGAGAATAAAATAGACAAACTTCGTCGTTTTAATTTCATTATGGGATTTCTTCACCTGATTCAAGCAATCACAATGGTGTTTTTAGCAGTTTTTGTCATAGATAAAATTGCTGAATTCCAACCACAGATTGTGCAGTTATATATTACATATGCAGGACCAGTTGAAGGGCTAATAGTTGTAAGTAAAGATTTATTTGTCCTACCATTTGGTATATTAGTTGCAGGCTTCTTGTTTATTTCAGCAGCTGCGCATGCACTTATATCCATTCCAAACGGTTTATTTAAAGTATATGCAACCGATTTAGAAAAAGGTATCAATAAATTCCGTTGGTTTGAATATGCTTTAAGTAGTTCTATAATGATTGTATTAATATCAACCTTATTTGGAATAACTGATATTAGTGCGCTTGTCTTAATCTTTATTGTTAATGCTGCAATGAACCTATTTGGTTTAGATATGGAAGAAATTAATGTTGGTAAAGAAAAGATTAATTGGGGACCATTTATTTGGGGTACTATTGCAGGGTTAGCACCTTGGATAGCAATCATTATTTACATGACAGGTAACCCAGCACTTGATCAAGTACCATGGTTTGTTT
>CAZRKJ010000166.1:0-1890 GCA_964600775.1 uncultured Acholeplasma sp. | reverse complement strand
AGTTTTGTTAATACAATGAATAGATTACATAATTTTGCAACATTTACAGATACAAGTAATATTATAGATTCTGGTTTTATGAGAGGGGTTTATATGACAACTGGACAAACATCTTCTTATATTAACGCATATAGTTATATTGATTTTCCTAAAGCTGCTGTGGATGAAGTCTGTCCTGACTATGAGACCAGCGAATATTCATCAAATGCATATAAAAATGTCACATCGTATAATTATGGCTTATCATATAGATTTTATAGAGCAGGTTTAAAAATTGAATTGACGGGGGAAGATAAAACTAACGGAAATAGTCTTAATAGTTATAATATTTATAGTATTATTAATCCAAGTACTGGACAAATAGATGTTTCTGGTGCGAGTGATGTTTTAATAAAAAGTGTAACACCATAATAAATGGGAACAACGAATACAGGAAATATTAGAAGTTTAACAATCGAGGTAACAAAATATCATGATGGAAAAGTAGCGTCTGGTTATCCAAAAGAATATGACGGTAAATCAGGGTTTACTTGGAATCTTACCGAGTATGAAGAAATTACTCAATATACATTACAAAGAATAGATTTGCTTCTTTATACACAAAGACTTGATGCTTGGAAATCATATGTTGAAAGTCTTGAACCTGGTTTAAATTTGTCGGTAGATTTAGATATTGGTTTTCCAGCATATAAAGAAGATAATGAATTATGCCCAATAACAGAAGATTTGTTAATAATGAATGCAGATTTAGACTGTACGGGTAACACATTAACTATTACAGTTAGTGGTGGAACGGCACCATATCAATATAGTAAAGATAACGGTGAAAATTATACATCACCAATAACTGCTACGAGTTACACTTATACGGGCTTGACTGGTACAACTTTTCAACCTATGGTTATCGATTCTGTGGGTAATTACTATAGATGGGAAGAATTGAGTTGTGACCAAATCACGGTTTCATTTATTCCGATTTTTTTAACTTCAGATTCTGAGGGTTATTTGGAAGATGAAGATACAATTCAACATACAAGTGGGTTTACAGTTACATTTGATGCGGGAACAGAGTATCAAGTTGATGGTATACCAATGAGTGGTACTTCATTTCATGGGTGGACACTTTATAGACCGTTCAGTAGAGGTAGTGTAGATAGAATTCATTTTGTACAAACAGGTACTACATATCAACAAACATATTATACAAATACTATTGTTTATGGTATTTTTACTAAAGATGGTTATGTATCCTTTGATATGTGTTATTATCCTACCAATTCAACATATGAAGCAAATAGTGATGATTTAGCTTATTATTGTTCAACTTGCGAAAATGTAATCACAGTATATATCCCAACTTCATTGTATAGAATTTACGGATTAGAAAATATTGGTTGGTACACAGGTTCAACCACAAATACTTTAGTTTCAGACGGTTATTATAAATTATACACAACAGGTTCAACAGAGGGGTATACTATTTATAGAGTAGTTGACGGTGTATCTACTTTTTATGATATTTGTAAAACTGACATATTAACATGTGATATTCAACCGACTTATACTGGTGCAACTCCAACACCAACACCCACGCCTACACCTACACCTAACAATTGTGAAAATCCTAGATATTATCCAGATAATAGAGTTAGTTTCTTTTGCAGAAATTTTTGGGGAAAAGGTAGTGAATTAAATATTCATGATGTTGCGTTAGTTAATTTAGAATATGAAATAAGTTTATATTGTGCTAATGAAAAAACATATCATAGGGGCGCAAGTGGTTTGCCATTTTATTTGGATTCAACTAAGGTAGTTGAGGTTGGCGACCCAGTTTACAAATATAGTTTTGGTTGTGAGTTATTTCTACTTGATGATGTGACAGTTATTTTA
>CAZRKJ010000165.1:0-1913 GCA_964600775.1 uncultured Acholeplasma sp. | reverse complement strand
GCTTTAGCTGCATTAGATGCATTAAAGAACACGGGTCTTGATCCATTAGAAATTGATGTCATCTTAAGCATAACAGAAGAATATAAAGAATATCCATTGACAACCTCTGCACTTTATATACAAGATCGCATTGGAGCTACAAATGCTTGGGGCATAGATGTTCAAAATCGTTGCTGTACAACAGTAAGTGCAATGAAAATGGCTAAAGATATGTTGTTGGCAGATGATGAAATCAATGTCATCATGGTTGTAGGTGGTTATCGAAATGGTGATTTTGTAGATTACACAGACAAAAACATGTCAATGATGTACAATTTAGGTGCTGGTGGTGGTGCTATCATCTTAAAGAAAAATTTAGGAAAAAATCTATTATTGGGTTCACATATTATTGCTGACGGTTCTTTATCAAGAACTGCTGGTGTTGAAATTGGCGGTATTTGCAATCCAATAACTGAAAGTAACTTAGAAGAAGCTAAACGCTCATTAAGATTACTTGATCCAGTGAAAATGAAAAACCGTTTAAATGAAGTTTCAATGCCAAACTGGATGAAATGTATTGATGAATCTTTAAGAAAATCAAATCTAACTCGTAAAGATATTAGTTTCTTAAATATTTTACATATCAAACGCTCTGGTCATGAACAAATGGTTAATGACTTAGGTTTAACAGAAGAGCAAACTATTTATTTAGAAGATTACGGCCATATTGGTCAAATTGATCAAATTTTATCATTACACTTAGCACTACAGTCTGGACAAGTTAAAGATGGAACTGTAATGTGTATGCTTGCAGCCGGAATCGGATATGTGTGGGCAGCGAACATTATTAGATGGGGGTAACACATGGAAACTTTAAGTAAAATATTTGAATATTTCATGTTAGCTTTACCACAAGCAGCAATCTTGGCATTAGTTACGTTTGCAATCACTTTGATTTTTAAAACGTCATTTACTACAAACTTTGCACAAGGTATGATTGGTGCTTATGTGGCGTACTTTATCATGAGATTTCAAGTGGTTACTTTAGTCAAATGGTTCCCAAACATGTCTGGATTAGGTCATCTCGTTATCGCGATTATTATCGGTATGCTTTTTGGTTTTTTAATCGGAATATTTATCGATACGATATTGATTCGAAAATCAAGATATTCAACAGTCTTATCTAAACAAATGATTACAATGGGTATCGTTCTTGTAATCACAGGTTTATTACCAACCGTTTATAAAGACTCTTTTGATAATCCAGCATCAATGCCAAGATTAGCAGAAGGTAACATTACAATTCTTGGTGTAAGTATGTTAAAACACAATTTATACACAATTATTATTAGTTTCGTTATTATTCTTACACTATTCTTAGCATTGAAATATACAAAATGGGGACTTGGCGTACGATCAACTGCTGCGAACGAAAGAGTTGCAAGTCTTATGGGTGTGAACACTCGATTTATTACGGCAATGAGCTGGGGTATAGCATCAGCAATTGGTGCCTTAGCAGCAACATTATATGCAGCAAATAACCAAACACTTGGTTTAAACTTAATGGGTTTCAATCAAGTTAATGGATTCTTAGCAGCCATTTTAGGCGGATTCTCTACCTTCCATGGACCAGTGATTGGCGCTATTATCATTCCAATATTAAGTTTGGAAATGCGACTATTTACAACTATTTGGAACAACTCAATTGTTTATATTATCGTAATGTTCATTATCTTAGTTAAACCAGTTGGATTATTTGGTAAGAAAGTTATTAAGAAGGTGTAACTATGAAAAATACAATTTTAACTACAGACAATAAAATCATACAAAAGCCTTCGTTCTTTCAAAAATTAACAAGTTTTACGAAAAACCCATACAATATGATGGCGCTCTTCGTAGTAGCAATCTTAATGGTACAAATTTTAGGTATTGCT
>CAZRKJ010000164.1:0-1927 GCA_964600775.1 uncultured Acholeplasma sp. | reverse complement strand
ATAAAATCAAAGACTATGGGATATTGTCGAACCAACAAGTAGCTGCTTTAAAAACAAGTGTACGCATTGATGTTGAAACAGATAAAGAAAAAGATTATGATTTTGCTTTATGGAAAAACACCGATTTTGGTATTAAATATGATGCACCTTGGGGTAGTGGTAGACCCGGATGGCATACAGAGTGTGTTGTCATGAACCACGAACTATTTGGTGGTGAAATTGATATTCATGGCGGTGGATTTGATTTAAAATTCCCACACCACGAAAATGAAATCGCACAATCTCTAGCACATAGTGACCATCATCTAGCTAAGTACTGGATGCATGTAGGACGTCTGGATTTAGCAAATGAAAAAATGAGCAAATCCTTAGGCAATGACATTAAGCTTAAAGATCTAATTATGCAATATGATCCAAACGCTTACCGCTTAATGTTATTGGCACATCATTACCGTGCACCAATTCAGTTTAGTGAGGATTTAATCGCTCAATATCAAAAAGCTTATGATAAAATATCATATACACTGAATAAGTGGCATTTTCATATGGTGTATTCAAAACTTGAGGATCAATCAATTGATTTAGAGTCTATCAAACTATTTGAATCTGAAATGAATGATGATTTTGCTACACCAAGAGTTATTTCTTTAATCGATAAACTGATTAAAGACTTAAACAAAGGTTTTGAGATTAAACTTTATAATACAGTAAACCGTATACTTAAAGTTTTAGGTATTGAACCAAAAATTAGAAAAGTTACACAAAAGGATATCGATATTTATAATTTATGGCAACAAGCAAGAGCAAATAAAGATTATGAAAGTGCAGATATCTATCGTAAACATTTATTAGATAAAGGGTTTATTTAATGAACGGTTTAGTTTTAGCCTATTTAGGCGATGCATATTATGAATTAGAAATTAGAAGATATTTAATCAACCAAGGTATCACAAACGTTGGCAAGCTTCACAAAGAAAAAGTGAAACTAGCCTCCAACGAAGCACAAGCATCAATCATGAATTACTTTTTAAGTGAAGCACTATTGAGTAATGATGAATTAGATGCGTACAAAAAAGGACGCAATAAATCACATAATGCTAGAAAGCAAATGGATATGGTAACATATCAACAAGCTACAGGTTTTGAAAGTTTAATTGGGTACTTATCCGTCCACGATGAATTACGTGCAAAAGCACTAATTGAAATGGGTATTATATTTATAAAGCAGGGTGAGATGAATGGCTAAAGATGTACAAAATGAATTGCTTGCGCTATTAGATGAGCAAGACAAAACAACACAAGTCAAGAAAAAACAAAAAGGTCCTCAAACCGTCATTGTCGAAGCACCATTCGAAATGAAGGGGGATCCTTTAGGCATTATTGAATCTAAAAAAGATAAAAACGCTCAAACACCTGCACGTATTAAAAGTAAGAGTGATATTGTTATTGAACGTTATAACCCTGAAGTTGATCGTGGACTTACAACAGATGATGTTGAAAAAAGACAACTTGCAGGTTTAGTAAACCTTTCTGATAAAGGTTCAACTAAAACCATCGGCAGTATCGTTTTTTCAAACGTCTTTACATTCTTTAACTTACTGATTTTAGCTATCGTTATTATTTTATTAATCACTGGTGCGAAGTTTACACAAACAGTTTCGATTGTTATTGTTGCATTAAATACAACCATTGGTATTATCCAAGAAATTAATGCTAAAAAGATGATTGATAAGTTATCTTTACTATCTGCACCAACTGCAATGGTAGTGCGTGATGGTTTTGAACAAGAAATTGGCATTGCTGATGTTGTTATTGATGAAATCATTAAATTAAATGCAGGTAAACAAATTATTGTAGATGCAGTCGTTAGACAAGGTACGGTTGAGGTGAATGAATCACTCCTTACAGGTGAGTCTGACCCAATTGT
>CAZRKJ010000163.1:0-1933 GCA_964600775.1 uncultured Acholeplasma sp. | reverse complement strand
TGTGCACCCGTTTCGTTATATGCTTTAAATCCGTTATATTCTTTTGGATTGTGTGAGGCAGTCAGCATGATACCTGCAGATGTTTTAAAGTGTCTAACTAAAAAACTTAGCATAGGTGTTGGTCTTAGATTTTTAAAGATATAAGATGGAATACCGTGAAATGCTAAAACTTTAGCAGCTTCATATGCAAATTCATATGAACCATAGCGGTTATCATATGAAATAGCTACCCCACTTGTTTTATTATTTTGTTTTAAATAATGAACAAAACCGAGTGTTACCCGTTTAATTGTATATACATTAATACGGTTAGGTCCAAGACCTAAAATACCGCGAATACCACCTGTACCAAAACTCAAATTCTGATAGAAGGATTCTTCTTTATCTTTTTCACTCATTTTCATTAATGTTTCTTTTTCTTTTGCTGTAATAGAGGGTTCATTTAACCATCTTTGATAGTGAACTTCATATGCCATATATAGTCGCCCCTTTTATTTTATATTTTTATGATAAATATTTAACAATCCCTTTAAAACTAATTCAGGATCTTGAATGATATTTAAACGGATGTGTTCTAATATTAAACTGGATAACCCTCCAGTTAAGATTACATCGAAATCTTCTTTAACTTCTTCTTTAATACGACCAACCATACCTTCAATCATAACGATTGTGCCATATACAACACCAGACTGGATACAGCTAATTGTGTTGTTACCTAAATATTTTTTAGGCACCTTAATATCTACACCATGTAAAAGGGCTGTATTACCATCTAATGCATTAATACCTAGTTGTAGACCTGGTGCAATAATAACACCTGTAATTTGATGGTTTTTAGTGTAAATAAATTTGTTTGCTGTACCTAAATCAATAATTAAAGTTGGATTTGGTGTTGATAGACCTGCTGCATTTGCAATTAAGTCTGCTCCAACCTCTTTAGGGTTATCTGCTTTAACAAAAATACCTGTCTTGGTTCCCGGTTCGATAACAACAGGATCAAACTTTAAGTATTTTTTTGTTAGTTCAATTAATGTTTGTGTCACTAGTGGTACAACCGAACCAATAATAACCCCTGTGACAACACTTGGGTTAATAAAAGACTTTAATAATACAAAATACTCATCTGCTGATTTATGAATATCGGTATTCATTCTAAAAGTCTCATCAATCATATCACCTTTAGACAGTCCTGTATAAATATTGGTGTTACCTACATCAAATAAAATAATCATAGCATTTACCTCTTATTATATTTTACCTTGTTTTTTCCATTTTATGTAGAATGGATTGTTTTTACGTTCATTTCTAATAGTTGATTGATCATCATGACCAGGTTTAATCAATATGTTATCATTTAAGTTATCAATTAATTTCAACACACTACGTTTTAAATCAAATAAATTTCCACTATATAGATCATGCCTTCCAACACTATCTTTAAATAAAGTATCACCTGTAAAAAGATATTTTTGATATAAAAAACATACAGAACCTTTTGTATGTCCAGGTGTATGAAAAACAACCACCTCGTGATCCGCTAGTGGTATGGTCATTTGATCTTCTATAATTTTAATGTTTAGGTTTTTTCTTTGGTATGGTCTTGGATTATCCTTAGCGTAGCCATTATATTTATCTTCAAATAAAAGGGCTGCATCTGCACTGTGAATATAGATAGGGACTTCAAAGTTTTGAATCAGTGATGTATGATCACTATGTCCGTGTGTAAGTAGTATACCATCTAATATTTGCTCACCTAGTATGGATAAAATTGCTGGATAATCAAAATTGGGATCAATTAATAAACAATGACCAAAACGACAAATTAAGTATGCGTGCGCATACGTTTCATTACCTTTAAATGTGTGTATCATGTCATATAAATAGAAAAAAAACTATACTAAAGATAGTTTATTTCTTTTCTCTATGAAGC
>CAZRKJ010000162.1:0-1963 GCA_964600775.1 uncultured Acholeplasma sp. | reverse complement strand
AAATGCATCAAGAAGTAGCAAAAGCCATTATTCAAGATCGACTTGAAGTCAACAATGGTATGATATTTGAAAATATCGTTGCACAAATGTTTACAGCTTCAAATAAGAAATTATACTTTTACTCTAAAGCTGATAATCAAGACCGTTCAAATACGATGGAAATAGATTTTCTAATTATAGATCAATCCAAACCAACCAAAATATCACCAGTTGAAGTTAAATCTGGTAAAAACTATACCACGTCATCATTAGATAAGTTTAGTATCAAGTTTAAAGACAAACTAGGTAAGAAATACATCATCCATACGAAAGATTTAACAACAAAAGATGATATTATTTACTTACCAGTTTACATGACTATGTTTTTATAAGGTGTATTGTTATGGAATTTAATCAAAATTTTAAAATCATTAAAGGTGATACACTTACGCTAAAACTTATAGATACTTGTGTTGGTGATGATAAAGTTATTCCATTTTACTATTATGAGATTTACCTGAACTCGATATCAAGCACGATAGGTAAGATTAGTATTCGCATTGGACACAACGAACATTCCTATATTAACGGGAATGTAGGTTATGAAATTGACGAACCTTTTCGTGGAAATGGTTATGCCAAAATGGCTGTTATAATGACTTACTCAGTAGCTAGGTTTCATGGTATGACACATTTGATTATTTCTTGTGATGAAGATAATTACCCATCAAAAAGTGTTATTAATAAACTTGGTGGCATCCACATAGAAACAATTACACCACCTAATTATTATGTGTTTTATTATGATGGTATACCAAAGCATAGTATTTATAGGCTCGATATTTAGATTCTAAATTTTTTTGCAGTTTTCACGGGGTGCTAATATATCTAGCAAGGGTGCTAAAGAATATGATGGGGTGCTAATTTGTATTGAAATAGGTAGCATCACACATATAACAAGCATAGGTTTGATACAAAAGTATCGGACCTTTTTTTCATGCAGAAAGGGAATTTTCTCCCTATTGTCAAATTTCCGATAGTCATTTGGCTGATGAGAAAGTAACTTATCCATAGCTTTTTAGAAATCTACAATTAACAATCTACACGATTGCTCAACAAAATACACGATTGCTCAACAAAATACACGATTATCGGATTTTATTTGATGAAAGTAATACTTAAATGGACATTATTCAGTGCACGTGTCTATTAAGAAATTGATAGAATGAAACGCGGTAAACCCCTCAAGCTAGCAACCCGAATTTGGTAGGGGCACGGGATTATAAGTAATTGTAATCTTGCAAGTTGAATAAACTTGAGATAAATAGTCACAAGAAGAATTATCTTCTACAGAACATGGCTTATGCACACATTCTTAAAAGAAAACCACTTCAGCAATGGAGTGGTTTTTAATTTAGGGTTTTTTCATATTTTTGATAAATAACAATTTCTATTGGAATCAGAGCAATCAAAACCAATGTACCGATAATTGAAACATAGGCATCTAGCCACAGGTAACGATAGCTGATGGCAATCAACAAATTAAAGATTGCATGAATCAATAAAATGGGCAAGGAAACAGTATACTTCAAAACACTATTTAACTTAAAGTATATTTGGTATTGAAATTTTGTAAATAAGGTTGTTAACAGCATAATCAACAATGCACCGATTAAAAAAGGAAAACTGGTATAAAGTCGGAAGAGAATTGTCCAATAAATGATTAACAAGCAAATAACAATTGTATATAGCCATAAAATATGTTTTTTCATTCGAGCACCTCAACTTCATGATACCATACGCAATAAATCACTGGGTGAAATGTTATAAAAAAGAATGCGTTATGCATTCTTTTGAGAATTATTTTGAATTAATTTCACAAGTTCTACCACAAACAGTGGTGTAGCTGATAAGCCAAACACAATAAACCAATTGCTCTGCTACGAAAAAGTGGGACACATAGGTACCACCTAAAAGAACATAT
>CAZRKJ010000161.1:0-2026 GCA_964600775.1 uncultured Acholeplasma sp. | reverse complement strand
ACTACATGGTTAACACCACACCTAGGCAGTGACAGTGCACCAAGTGTAGCAACTCAAATGAGTAATCCAAACTCATTATTAAATCACTACAAAACAATGGCAAACTTAAGAAAAGATAATCCGGGCTTGATGTATGGTAACTTCTTAAGAGCATGGAATGGTAATTCTACTTTCCTGCAAGGCTATGTTAGACATTATGAACATAATTCAGAAGGTCAAACAGTATTAGTTATTCATAACATGTCTTCTACTGCTAGAACTGTAGATTTAGAATACTTAACATTACTTTATGGTAATTTAAATATTCCAGCATTTGGTACACTAGTATTAGAGTTAGATTCATCAAAAATTAGTAATTATATTTAGAAAAACAAACAACCCTTTCCTTAATTGGAGAGGGTTGTTTTATTGTTCTACTAATTTAACTAGTCAAGAAAAGTAGGATGAAATTTAACTATTCTCAATTTATTATCCCAGCTAGGCTCATCATGTGTATAGTAATAACCAGTTAGATTTGAATCATATACCAAATCATCGGTTTGTTTACCTGAACCGTTGTTAAATATGAAGTTCAATCTACTGACAGGTATATCATAATAGTAATAACCCTTTGAGAATATCATATCATCACCTGGCCAACTTGTCCCTCCTCCAACACCCCAGTTGTGAATTTTTATTGGACCCGAATTACCACCAGTAAAGTAATATACTCTGTAGAACCCTTCAGCAACAACTGGATCAGAGGCACTAATCGGTACGGAACGCCAAGTGACTACATTAATATCATAATCAACCAAGAGTGTTGAATCGAAAGTATAAATCCTATTTGCAGGGGTAAGGTTTCTAGATTGACCATAATAAGCCTGATTTTCCCAATCGGTTCCAGATAAAATTTTCATCTCTACGGTTTTGTTATCTCTAACTAAGAAATTCATTGTATTAATATATTTGTCATTTTCATTAATAGTGATTGGATATGATGAAGTATTCCAATTATTAAAAGATCCTGTCAAGTAGAGAGTATCTGGCGTATATGTTGGTACATTTATATTTAAGTTAAACTCATATGGAATGTAACCATTACTGTAAATTGTTAAGATTTTTTCTGTTGTGATATCTTTAATCATTGCGTATGCAACATATTGACTAAATTGTTCAGCTACAAATGATCTCAAAAACTCATTATTTTGAGTAATTGATTGTGAAGGAATCTTTTGAGCAATCGATAATAGTATAGGACCTGTATGAGATGATGCTATAAAACCATACTCAATCAAATTATATGTTAATGTATCAAATTCGACATATCCAAGAATAGAATCATGACCACTTCTAATCCCTGTCACATCTCTCATATAGACATTTGGTTGAGAAGCACCATTGGTCATAGCCTGCAATGAAATATCTTCTAGTGCAGTAAATATAAATGGATTTTTATATGATACAACGTTGCCATTTTCATCTTCCCAATGAGTAAAACCTGGTGTTGTACTTGTAATTGTCACTACATCATTATATTTTGGATCTATTAAATCTTTTGTTCCGCCTAAAATAGTAACAGCAATTGAAGATTCATTAGATTTAACATATTCAGCTAGAAATATAGTGTCCTTTGTTATTACAAAAGTATCAAATGTTGCTGCATTATATCCTGGTTTGGATAATGAAACTAAAGTAGATGGTTCATCAATGGGATTATAATCTACATCAACCAATTCACCATTTGTATCTACAAATACTGCAACATAATCATCTTCACTATCTTTAACTATAATTGACAAATTAAGTGATGCAGACATAACAAAACTAGTGCTTGTTGGCACAATTTGGTCATTATGTACCATAATTGCAGTCTTAGTTCCTGTTAATCCAAGTCCATTTAAATTCAAAGTAGTTGTATTACCAAAAGGCACAACAAATTCTGTGGAGTTTACAACAGAACCTTCTGTACCCTTTGTAATAACATTTAAATTAAGCGTAACATTACTTGCTGCATAAGTATTAGGTGTGAACATACCTACAAATA
>CAZRKJ010000160.1:0-2140 GCA_964600775.1 uncultured Acholeplasma sp. | reverse complement strand
TTAAAACCACAAGGAGTTTCACCGATACGTTATGAATAAAATCATTAGCATTGACGGTGGTGGCACTAAAACACTAGGAGTCTTATATGATGCGCAAGGGCATGAAATAAAACGTGCTATTGAAGGTTCATCAAATTTTGCAGTAGATGTATATTTTGCAGAATCATCACTGCATCAAGTCATTGATGCATTGATAACAGATGACGTTTCAAGCATTCATATTGGTCTTTCAGGATTTAGTATGATACCGAATAAATCCAATTTAATCCAGTCTTTTGAAGACAAATATCATACGCGTGTTTACTTATACCCAGATGCTTACTTAGGACTTTATTCAGCGTATGAAGCACCTAAACCACTAATTTATGTGGTGGGTGGTACAGGCAGTATTGTTTATAGCCTTGTTGATGAAAAGTTTAACCGATATGGAGGTTATGGTCATCTATTTGGTGACCCTGGCTCCGCTTATGGTTTTGTAATGGATGTATTTCATGATTGTTTAAATAGACTGGATCAATCAAAACCATTAAATCGTGTTCAAAAACAATTGCTCAAATCACAAAATTTAAAGACAAATGAAGATGTTATTGGTTATGTACATCGTGTCAAAAAACAAGAAATAGCATCGCTTGCAAGAGTTATTGCAAGCCATACGAATAAATATGTTGAGCAAAAATTAAAGAAACAAGCAGTAATTATTGCAAAAAGCATTGTATCTGTTGTTAAACATCAAGAACTTAATAATGGATTCATACTGGCATTACGTGGTGGCTTCTTAGAAGCTTTACCATTGGTTCAAGAAAATGTTTTATCGTTTTTAGATCAAAAAAGAATTAAGTACACACTAAATAGGGATATTAAAGAAGCGGTTTATGGTGGCTATATCCGCGCAAAGTTATCCAAAGCAAAGGAGATATAATATGGTAGATATCAAATCTATTACAACTGAACAGCGCAATAAATTAACAAAAAATTTAGATGTGAGTTCAACCACAGAAATACTAAAAATGTTTAATGATGAGGATAAATACGTACCATTGGCTGTCGAAAAAGTCATCGATCAAATTGCACTAACAGTTGATGAAGTGACAAAACGCTTAGCTGATGGGGGCCGACTTTTCTATATTGGCGCAGGTACCTCAGGTAGATTAGGTGTTTTAGATGCTTCTGAATGTGTTCCTACCTTTGGCGTTGCAGAAGATATGGTCATTGGTATTATTGCAGGTGGTGACCGTGCATTAAGAATTGCTGTAGAAGGTGCAGAAGATGATGAAGTCGCTGGTGCAAATGACTTAAAAGCACACGATTTTAGTGCTAAAGATTTTGTTGTTGGTCTAACTGCAAGTGGACGTACACCTTATGTTATTGCTGCAATGAAATATGCAAAATCCGTAGGGGCTAAAACTGCTGGTATTACAACTTCTTATAATGCACCATTATCCAAAGTTGTTGATTTCCCAATTGAAGCAGTTACTGGTGCTGAGCCATTAACTGGTTCAACACGTATGAAATCAGGTACTGCTCAAAAACTAATTTTAAATATGATTTCAACAGCAACAATGGTTAAACTTGGTAAAGTATATGAAAACTTAATGATTGATATTCAAATGAGTAATGATAAGCTCGTTTCTCGTGCGGTTGGCATCGTTGTAGAAGTTACTGGTGTTGATCATGATGTTGCAAAAATCTATATTGAAAAATTTAAATCCGTTAAACATGCAATATTTGCAATCATTTCAAAAATCGATAATATGGATGAAATTAACGCTGTATTACAACAGTTTAATGGTAATATTAGAGAAGCCCTTAAACATTCAATGTCCATTGGAGGATAAAATAATGAAAGATATGTTAGTTCATTTATACAATTTAGACTTTACAGACAAAATGCCTAGTAAAGATATAAAAATTGTACGTGTCTTGTCACCAAATAGTGATAAAGTGATTGCTTTTGTAGAAGCCAACTTCTCAAAAGGATGGGCTGCTGAAGTTAAAGCTGCACTTTATAAGAGTCAACCGACTTGTTTTGTTGCACTCGATCAACAAAACAAAATTGTTGGATTTTCAGCATATGATGCAACAGCAAAAGGTTATTTTGGACCAATTGGTGTGGATCAAACCTTAAGAGGTAAAAATATAG
>CAZRKJ010000159.1:0-2215 GCA_964600775.1 uncultured Acholeplasma sp. | reverse complement strand
ATAAGTTTACTAAGGTGGTTTTACCTGCGCCTGTTGGACCAACAATTGCAACCATCTGACCTGGTTTAATTTCTGCAGATAACCCTTGAATAACTGGGGTATCTTCTAAATATCTAAAATGAACATCTCTAAATTCTACGTGACCTTTAACTTTATCAATCATCTTTGGTTTATGTGACTCATCTGGTTCAGATTCTGCATCCATCATAAAGAAGATACGTTCTGCTGATGCAGCTGTTTGTTGTAAAACAGATGCAGATTGACCTAATGATTGTATTGGCATAGACACTTGTCTAGAATACATAATAAATGTCATAATAAAACCAACTTCAAATAACGGATCTGTTAAGAGTAAGTATCCACCAATGATTGCAACAGCAATAAATGAAAGGTTGGTAAAGAAAAACTGAATTGGAATCATAATTGATGAAACAAATTGAGATTTCCATGAAGTTTCATAAATGCGCTCATTAATCTCATCAAACTCTACTTTAGCTTTTGGTAAATGATTAAATACTTTAACAACTAAGTGACCATGAAATACTTCTTCAATATGACCATTCATGTCACCTGTATTTTTAGCAGCTAATTTAAAGTATTTTTGAGATAACTTAACAAACTTAGCAGCAACAAAGAATGATAATATAACTGCTACAGTTGTAATGAGCGCTAAATCCCAACGCATAACAAACATAATGACTAATATACTAATAACAAGTGTAACGGATCTAAATATGTCAGAAATACTTTGGGTTAGTGTTTGATTAATAATATCCACATCATTTGTTACACGAGATAATACATCACCAATTTTATGTTTATCAAAGAAGTTTAATGGTAACTCATTAATCTTATCGGATAAATCTGATCGCATTTTATAAGTTAGGCGTTGTGTCACACCAATTAATAAATAACCTTGTGTAAGCCCTAAAACAAATGATAACGAAGCTGTAATGATTAAACCTATTAATACTTCATAAAAGTTTAAGTTAACACCGAATACATCAACAATACCTTGACTATCTGCGCCACTCCAAATTAAGTTAATGGAGGTTAAGAGTTTACCAGATAAAATCGGTGTAAAAACGGTTATAAGTGCTGTTATGACTGAAAATATAGCAGCAAAATAAACGATCCATCGATCTTTTTTCAAATACTTTAATAGTCTTTTAAACGTTCCCCAAAAGTCACCAGCTTTTCGATTATCTGTCATTCCATATCTACGATTCATCGTGCAAGTTCCTCCTGACTTAATTGAGATTCAGCAATTTCTAAATAAACTTTAGATGTTTTCATAAGTTCAGCATGGGTACCCATACCTGCAATCTTACCCTTATCTAAAACAACAATCTTATCAGCATTCTTAATACTGTTAATACGTTGTGCTACTAAAATAATGGTTGCATCTATATTTGCTTTAATTGCATTTCTTAAGTTTACATCGGTTTTGTAATCAAGTGCAGAAAATGAATCATCAAATATATAAATTTTTGGTTGTTTTGCGAGTGCACGTGCAATCGATAGACGTTGACGTTGACCACCACTAACATTTGTACCACCTTGGTTAATAGGTGCATCATATCCTAAATCTGTTTGACTAATAAATTCTTTTGCTTGTGCAATTTCTGCAGATTTTTCAACAACATCCATATTGATTTCCTCTTGCCCAAATGCGATATTTGATGCAATCGTACCTTTAAATAAATTACCTTTTTGTGGTACATAGCCAATAACTTTTAAATAATCATCTTGTTTGTATGAGCGAATATCTACACCATCAAGTAAAATACGTCCTGCAGTTGGATCATAAAATCTAGGAATTAAGTTAATTAATGTTGATTTACCGCTACCTGTTGAACCAATAAATGCAGTCACTTCACCCGGGTTTGCTACTAAAGAAATATCACTGATGACTGGCTCATCCGCACCAGGATACTTAAATGCTACAGCTTCAAACTCCAAACGACCCGTTGCTTTTTCTAAAACTACTGGGTTTTCTGGATCTTTAATTAAGATGTCAGATTCAATAACCTCCATAATACGACGTGCAGAAATTGCTGCTCGTGGAATCATTGTAAAGATCATTGTAATAAACATGAAGTTCATCAGTGCTTGTGATGCATATTGAATAATTGCAGAAATATCACCCGGTTCAAACGCAGAACCTGCACTAATAACCCCTTGAGAGATTGCAACATAATAAAGCATTGCTGTT
>CAZRKJ010000158.1:0-2285 GCA_964600775.1 uncultured Acholeplasma sp. | reverse complement strand
GCGATAATGAAAAAGAATTAATCGCTAACGCATTACAACCTGCAGAGGTTGTTGCCGTAACCCATGTAAATCCAAAAGAAAAAAGTGCATTAGCTATTGTACCTGATTCACAATTATCACTAGCAATTGGTAAGTTAGGACAAAATGTTAAACTTGCTGTTCAAGCTTGTGGTTGGAGTATTGATATTAAATCAGAAACAATGGCTCAAGGTGAAGGCATTCTTTATTAATCTAAAGTAAAGGTGGTTTATCACATGAAAAAAGTTAAAAAAATACCACTAAGAACATGTGTGGTAACTAAAGAAGTATGTCCAAAAAAAGAGTTGATTCGTGTGGTTGCGACAAAAGAGGGTGTCGTAAGTGTCGATTTAACTGGAAAAGCTAATGGACGTGGTGCTTATTTAAAATTAAGCGAACATGTCATTCGATTAGCTCAAAAAAATAAAGCGTTAGATAGAAAACTTGAAACAGAAGTGCCGAATGAAATTTATGATGAACTTTTAAAGCTGGTTCATGGATAAAACACTTGGCTTAGCTTATCGTGCTAGAAAAACTGTTATTGGCACTGATAACACAATTGAGCATTTACGCAAGCATAAATTATTCTTAATTATGTTGGCGAACGATGCTTCACCTCTAACTCAAAAGAAAATCACAGATAAAGCAAAAACGTATCAGACACCTGTGATGATGGATTTATCTTCTTTTGATTTATCTAATGCTGTAGGAAAAAACGACATCAAAGTCATCGGTATAACTGATCAAGGGTTTGCCCAACTTTTGATGGATAAGAAAAGGAAGTGATTATATGCCTCAAAATCAAAAAAAACGAAGCAATCATAGCAATAGCAATCATAACAATCATAAAAAAAGACCTGATTTTAAAAAACCTAGTACACCAAAAAAGGTAAAAGATGAAGGACCTAAAATATTTATTTATAAACCTGATATGACGGTTGCTGATGTAGCACAAGGTTTAAAAATTAGCAATGCAGTAATGATTAAAAAATTAATGAGTCAAGGCTTAATGGCTACTGTAACTCAAGTTATAGATCGAGATACAATAGAAGTTATAGCACTTGATGAAGGATTTGAAGTACAAGACGAAGTCATTACTGATGTTACAAGATTTGATGAAATGGAGATTGTCGATGATCCTAAAGATCTTGTTAAAAGACCGCCAATTGTAACAGTAATGGGCCATGTTGATCATGGCAAGACTACATTACTTGATACCATTCGTAAATCAAGAGTTGTAGAAGGTGAAGCAGGTGGTATTACTCAACATATTGGTGCTTATCAAGTAGAAAGAAATGGTGAAAAAATCACATTTATCGATACGCCAGGTCACGCTGCTTTTACAGAAATGAGAGCGCGTGGTGCAAAAGTAACTGATATTGTTGTCTTAGTAGTTGCTGCTGATGATGGAGTTATGCCTCAAACGATTGAAGCATTAGACCATGCAAAAGCTGCAAAAGTACCTATTGTTGTTGCTGTCAATAAAATTGACCGTCCTTCAGCAAATCCAGATCGTGTGATGACTGAGTTATCTGAACGTGGATTAGTTCCTGAAGCATGGGGTGGAGAAACACCTTTTGTAAATGTTTCAGCACTAAAAAATCAAGGTATTGATGAACTTCTTGAAGTGTTACAGCTCATTAGTGAAATTCAAGAATTTAAAGCAAATCCAAAACGATTAGCTAAAGGTACTGTTATTGAAGCTCGTCTTGATAAAGGTAGAGGACCAGTCGCAACCTTAATTGTTGAAACAGGGACTTTAAAAATTACAGATTATATTGTTATTGGTAATACATACGGTAAAATCAGAACGATGAGTGATGATTTAGGGAATCGTTTTGAAGCTGCTAGTCCAGCACAACCTGTAGAGGTTACAGGTTTAAATGAAGTGCCTCAAGCTGGAGACATTTTCATGGCATTTACAGATGAAAAAATGACAAGAAATATTGCTTCTGATCGTCAATCAAGACAAAAAGAAACAGAACTAAAACAAATGAAGAAACGTTCTTTAGATTCTTTATTTGGTCAATTAGAAGAAGAAACAAAAGAGTTGAACATTATCATTAAAGGTGATGTTCAAGGCTCAATTGAAGCATTAAAGGGTATGTTAGAAAAAATTGATATTAGTGGTTTTCATGTCAATATAGTGAGACATTCGGTAGGAGCGATAACTGAAAATGATGTTTCATTAGCTTCTGCATCAGATGCCATCATTATCGGTTTTAATGTAAGACCTACTTCTGCAGTTAAAAAAGTTGCAGATAATG
>CAZRKJ010000157.1:0-2367 GCA_964600775.1 uncultured Acholeplasma sp. | reverse complement strand
TGAACCAGTAATAACTGGTTTTTTTATATATAGATATATAAAGCATGTTATAATATTTTGAAGGTGATATTATGCAACAAAAAATTAAAGTTAATGATTTAATTGAAGTCGATATAAAACGAATGGGTATTAATGGAGAGGGTATTGGTTATTTTGAGCGCCTAGCCATTTTTATTGATCAAGCACTACCAGGTGAGAAAGTACTTGCAAAAATTAGTGAGGTATATCCAAACAGAGCAGAAGCTAAAGTTGTTGAGACAATTAAAAAAAGTCCAAATAGAGTGGTACCTTTTTGTCCTGTTTATGACAGCTGTGGTGGGTGTCAAGTACAACATTATGAATATAGTGCAATGCTTGAACAAAAGAAGGACATATTGGTTAAGGCACTGGATCGTTATGTAAAATCATATGATGCCAATATTGTTAAAAATACAATTGGTATGGATCAACCTCAAAACTATAGAAATAAAGCCTCGCTACCATTTAAAAAAATTGGTGGTAAAAATCGTTTTGGGATGTATGCAAGAAACTCAAATGCATTCGTACCAATTACAGACTGTGGCGTTCAACATTTAAAGATTAATCAAATATTTAATACGATAACGATGCTTATGGATAAACATCAAATCAATGCATATGATGCAAAAACAAGACGTGGTGAAATATCTCACGCAGTTGTACGTATTACAGAAAATTTGAATGAAGTTCAAGTATCTTTTATTGTACCTAAAATTGTAAATAACATAAAGTTAATTGTCGATGAGCTTGTTACAACACACCCGGAAATTGTATCTGTGTATGATGTAATTAATCCTGAAATTAAGCAAAGTTTCTTTACAAATAAAACGAAACTTTTATATGGTAAAGAAATGATTGATGAGGAACTTGGTGGTTATAAATTTAGTTTAAAACCTGATGCTTTTTTCCAACTAAACACCTCACAAGCACATAAATTCTATAATGAAATGCGTCGATTAGCTGATATTAAGCCTAATGATGTTGTTATTGATGCATATGCAGGCATTGCACCAATATCACATTATATTGGTAGTGATGCAAAACATGTTTATGCAATTGAAATTAATAAAGATGCTGTTAAATCAGCACGTCAATCATTAAAACAAAATAATATACACAATGTAACGGTATTACAAGAAGATTTTTCTCAAGCACTAAAAAACTTAAATGAACATCAGTTTGATGTTATGCTGTTTGATCCACCTAGAACTGGCTTGGGTGAAGTTGCTATTGAAAACATATTGAAGTATAAACCTAAGAAACTTGTATATGGTTCATGTAACCCGTCAACACTTGCAAAAGATCTTAGTACATTATTAAAATATTATAATTTAAAAACTATAGTTCCAATCGATATGTTTCCATATACAAGTTTAGTGGAGTCTATCTCGTTGCTCGTATTAAAATAGCCTTAAAAGGTGTTCGATTTTAACTATTTGGTTTTTAGAAAAGGATAGAAAATGGAGAAATACACGTTTAGAGATTTCAAAAATGATATAATCAATGCTGGTTTTGAAACGATGTTTAAATATAATGGAAAAACTTATTCGGTATCAATCGAACCGAAACCAGAAAAAATAAATAAAAGGAAGCCATTATGGGTTTTTATGAATGAGAGTGATGGCATTGAGCATCTTAGATCTACTAAAGAACAGATTTGTGACGAAATAATGATTGATGGTAAAAATCTAAAAGACTTGTGGAGTGAAATTACAATTGTCTGATTAATTATTTATGATCTAAACAACATAAGGTTATAACATATATATGAATCAGAGGATAATTTATAACAAACAAGGGAAATATACAAGAGAATTATACTAGAATAGTATTTAATCAACTAAGGATATGTAGGCAAAATTAATTAGGGGGATTTCTCATGAAAAATCGTATTAATATGTACATAGGATTAACATCATTACTCATATTTGGTATTGTGATTTTAATTATTGCCACAGATAACTATCAATTTACGCGATTTGAAGATATCCGATTTCATACACATTTGTTATATGTACTATCTGTGATTTGCTTATTTACGATACCTTTTTTAATATTACGTTCAGTTTTTAAGAAAAGCAAAACTGTTTATAATAAATTGATATTAGTGATTATTGGAGTAATTACATTCATAACATGGATTTTTATTGCATATGGCATCATGCTAACACAAGCATATGTTCAACAACCACTAGATACTACGATAGAAGAGATTCAAAGATTCTTGGATGAATACAAAATTATTACACTTGGGCTACAGTTTATTTTGAATGCTAGCATTTTATGTTTTATTCCATATTTAATCATGCTCTTTTATAAATTAATATCAGATACCTCTGACCAAAAGCA
>CAZRKJ010000156.1:0-2430 GCA_964600775.1 uncultured Acholeplasma sp. | reverse complement strand
TCTTTCTGGAGTAGCCCAAATAAGACTGTTTAAATCAGAACTAGTGGCATAGTAAACTAGGTTTGGGTCGGTAAAAGGCCCAGGAGCACTCCATGATAATTCTACATCTTTCTGGTTAACAAGGGTTGCATTGAGATTTCGAGGCTTCGAAAGCGGTTCTTCTTCACCTTGGGTTGCAGAGAAGAGGGTGATGTTATCAATGTTAAAGTTAGCACCATCCTTACCTGTATAAACAAAGGCAAATTGCACGTTAGGTTTACCTTCGTAGGCTGCTAAATTAGTAATGGTAACTTTGTTCCAAACATAGTTTAGTTCTGAAGTCCAATTAAAATCAAGTTCTGTCCACAGATCGGCCCAAGTTCCTTCGCCAATTCTAGCTTTAAGGGTAATGTCGCAATTATCGTTTGTAACGGACCAATGGTAGCTGCCATTAAAATAGAAAGTCATTGCTAATTCATTTTTATTGCTTAGATCAATAACTGGAGAAATTAACCATTCGTCTTGATCTTGTTCACCTTGCCATTGAACGTAGGCAAACTTTTGACCATCCTGAGGATTGATAGGTGTTGGGGGGTCACCAGCAATGGAATATCCTGTGCTTTCTTTCCAGGTATTATCAGCAATAGCTGCTTGTAGGGTCCAGCCTGTTGGAGGGAAAGTTGAGCCTTCAAAACTTTCATTAAATATGGTTTCTTCAACACTAACAGCATATGGGTCGTATCCATTAAGTGTATTAACGTTGCTTTCAGTTGGGTCAAGCCATGGTCTAAGTTGTTCCGAATTAGCAGTACCATTATTCTCCCAGTGGTAGTCGAATTTACCATAGAAATCGGGAGAAGTAGGATTGTCACACATTGAGGATCCCCCTGATAACGTACCGATAATTAAACCGTTCTGATTAAAAAGCGGAGAACCGGATGAACCGCCTTCAGTCACACCCCAACCGTTTGCATTTTCGCTCCAAGTTACCCTCCAGGTTGAGTTTTTAGGCATAATAGATCCGCCAACATTAATAGATGCTGCGTTGTTTACAATGCTATTGGAGGTTGATATTTTTTTAACATCACCAGAAGGGTGATGGATGCTCACTCCTGGAGCAGGGTTTGTAGTTAATCTTGACCAACCGTTATAGTATGGGGCGTAGTTTTCAGGCACATCGCTGTTGAGTAAGAGTAGCTGAAAATCCGATCCGCCACTAATTGAGCCTGTAGATTTTAGTTCGCATCCAATTATGGTTTGGTTCTGTGGAGCCGTTCCGCTTCCACATGCTGGACGTTCAAAGTTGAAGTAGAATTGCCAAGCATACCTGTCTGCTGCACTGGCGTTCCCTCCACAGTGGTTTGCAGTTAAAAAATATGGGGTTCCATCCTCATTTGTATTATTGATCAACGAGCCAGAGCAAAGGTAGTAACTACTTCCTACTTTGAATACGATGTGCGCTACACCACGTTTTTCTTTCTGCCAATTATCACCTACGGGTGAGCAATTAATGTCAATTTGGCAACTGCCTGAAGCTCCTGGCTGTGGCTTACTGTTATCTATACTCTGAAATGCATCAGCGTATGCATAGATTAATTCACCAAGATTCAATTTGGCAGCAGTTGTGTAGTTAGCAATCTCAGTTTCTCCTTTGGGGTCATTAGGATTATTCTGGTCTAGTAAAGGTTCAATGTATTCTATTGTAACCGTGTTACCAGGGATTAATCTTGTGCTAAGCACCCTGCTCGGATTGTTATTGTGACTACCTAGTGCACCAACTACATCCAGTTTACTGGGGTCGTATATAAAAAGTTTTGATCCAACAGGAAGTTCATATTCGTCGAAAAGCAAACCAAGCGATGCTGCTCCTTCCGCTTTAAGGGTTAATCGCCACATCATGCTTCCATCGGAAAGTTTTGTCCACTCACCAGAATTATTTATGTTAACGTTTGCTGGTACCGATAAGCCAATTCGAAGTGGGTCACCCTGCTTATGGTTAACGTCATCCTCTTCAGCAATCTTGTTCCAATCAAAATTTGGAGTTAAATCAAGAACTTGTTTTGTTGAGGGTACATTAAGCTTGGTACTTAGTGGAGTTTCTTTTTTCTCAATCTGTCCAAATACGCTGCTTGATACTAAAAATGCAATGGAAAGAGTAAAGAGTAGTTTAAAAATTGATAAGAACCTTTTCATGGTATATTTATTTTAATGGATAGTTTGTTTCATGGTCTTAAAATATCTTAATTCTAGACGTTGTGAATATAATTTCCAGTAAAAATATTCGTTTTTTTTCAATAAACTAAAGAATTGGCTAAGTTTTATGGCGACAATAATTTTTGGGTGAAATTTAAAGTTTATGTAAACCAGTGTATTCAGTGGAAACTTGAGTTATATCATTTGGAATAATTTTTATTAATCATTCGCTAGTTTTTGTATATTGCCTACTAAATC
>CAZRKJ010000155.1:0-2559 GCA_964600775.1 uncultured Acholeplasma sp. | reverse complement strand
TCAACAAAAGCGAAACGAACTCTACCGCAAATTACCATGGGTATAATGCACAAAACAGCTTTTTACTCTCGCTCGATGCGGGTTTTAGGTTACACTATAACATTTGGCGATTTAGACTTACAGGCTCTATGTTTATGGCATACAACTTAACCAACAACTTTGAGTATCGCCATTCGAGTGATTCTAATAACCTCGAGTCACCCGATAATCTTAGGTGGTTTTTTAAGCCTTCCGTTGGGCTATCATTTGCCTACTAGTAATAGTTTTTCGATAGTTTTATTAATTGTATATGCCTCATTGTGTGGCAGTCATAGTTATCTGGTGCAGTTTTTTATATTAATCGTTTACATCTGTAATAATTGTTTATATGTTTGTGCTGTATTGACACACCCAGTAATTATTTTATGTATTATTAACCTAGCAATTTATTCAAATGAAAACAAATTTTTTATCTAGAGGTCGACGAGCTATAGCACTTGTCTCTCTTCTCTTCTCTTCTCTTTACTAGCTGCGGTAAGGATGCATTAGTTCCAGAGGAACCCGATATGCCAAGGGAACTAACAGTTGATGAACTATTACTCAAGGGTAAACTTGATCAGGCAGCAAAGTTGCTGTCATACGTAGTTACCGATAAAGATGTATATGAAGAAATTAAGCAGTTTGGATCTAGTAAAAGGACAACTCCCGAAATTTCATTCGCTCAGGTTTTAGGAAATCAAGAAAGAGCAACAAAAGGAGCTGTTTTAAAGTTTTCGAATCTCAAAAATGCTCTTGAGCAGGCATATACAAAAAAAACTAGTGAATACGAATTGGATGCGGACCTTTTAGATTTTCTGGTTGAAAATGATTGTGGTATTTGGTGTATTAATCCTTTGGATGATTACTCTGACAACAACCGTGTATTCACAATTACCGGCCACCCAATAGATGAAATGATACCAGAGTCGCCAGGATATATTTATGGAGCTAAGAATGCCGGTGATATTATTGTAAACGAGGAGTATGTTAACAGTAATCCTGTACTTGTAATTACCCCAAAATTTATTATTATTGAGTATCCAATTATTGATGATGATAATGGTTCAACAAATCCTGGTGGAAGTATTCCCAGTGCAACACCTGCTAATAAAGATCACGAAGTAGTGAAATTAACGCATATTAAATTAAAAACGGTTTGGAACACTATTTTTTGGACAAGAACTTTTAAACTATACGTTGTAAGGGGTCAAGGTGCTTACAATCCTACTAATTTTACTTTGACAGGGAATTTTCCTACAAGCATCTACATCTTGTTACCAAGAGAATATGCACGTGATAAGAAATGGTATCCTGTTAATATAGTTTGGGACACAAAATGGAACAAGGAGAAGACTCAGCAGATAGTAGGTGCCTATCGGCATAGAAATAAAGGTACATACAAAATATCTGGTACTGTAGGTTATAAAACACCAGATAGTCTTTCTATTGGTGGATTTAATGGGAACATTTCTGCATCCGCTGAACTTGAAGTAACTGGAATGGGTTTAGGTCATAGCGATTGGGATAGAGATTGGTTTTACAATACTAATCATTTAACCGAAACCTATAAAGGAAACAAAGTAAGACAGACAAGCAATGTTTTCGATTTTACTTTATCTATATCCCAATTATAACTAAATCAAAGTCCATACGAGTTAAATACTCGTGTGGACTTATTGAAAAATACAATTATGCGCTATTTTTTTGTACTTCTTTTAGTTTTTCTTTTTATAGGAAACCAAGCAAGTTATTCTGCTAATCCCGATAGCATTCAACATCGGCTTGGGGTGTATTCAATGCTTGCTGTTGCAGGTGACAACTATCCTGGACAAATGCTGGGTGCGGAGTATAGTATTCGTAACGGTTGGTATGGTGCAGCTATCTCATACTCGCAATATAGCAATAACGAAAAAAGGTACTTTCCATATTGGCCGTCCGATCTTTATATACCCGATTCCTACAGTTCAAAACTAGTTAGCCTAACCCCTTTTATCTATCCCATTAAGGAGAAATGGTTTTCGGTTCAAATTAATGCCGGTGTTACCTTTTCACGGGAGGACAATTTACGCTCAACGGTCACCACCCCAGTAGAGATCTCCCCGGGCAATTATAGACTTGATGGGGAATACATACTTGTAACCAACTATTTGTTTGGGGTAACTTGTGGCATTGGGTTCGATATCGAGTTGTCAAAATCATTGACTCTTTTTGCAAATAGTAGGTTGATAATTATGCAGACCCCCGGAATTGGCCAGGTGCTTCTTGGGGGGGGGGTGTGCGTTTCAATATATAGCTTAGGGTATTATTGTAAAAGCAATTTTTCTAATAACCATTCTTTCATTCTCATCTGGTTTTGCTAACTCACAGGAGGCCTACAAAAATACTTTAAAGGGTGGAGTAGGTTGTTTCAAACACAAGTAATTTTAACTCGTCGCATATGCTTAGGTTTTGAGATGACCAAGTTTTACAACCAATGGAAGGGAATCAGAATTGAAAAACTATAAAATTAATTAAACAACAACATCTTTATGAAAAAGCACT
>CAZRKJ010000154.1:0-2582 GCA_964600775.1 uncultured Acholeplasma sp. | reverse complement strand
AATAATGCAATACTTACATGTGTCACTTTATATTTATGCAGACGAATTAATTCACCTTTGGTAAGCAATAATAGCTTATTCATGATGTAGTCCAACGCCTGTGACTTGAATAAATATTTCTTCAAGAGTTGTCTCACCTGTATGGATTGTTTCTATCTCATTATTTTTTAGTATTTCAAAAAATGCTTCATTTGAGTTTAAACCGTCTAGATCAAATTTAGCTAAGCTAGTCTTACCTTCATTTAAATATTCTATATTTACACTTCTTTTGCCATATCGAATCTTTAAGTTTCTTGGAGAATCTATTTCTCTGATTTCACCATCAACAATGAATGCTACACGATCACATAGTTGGTCAATATCAGCCATGATATGTGAAGTGATAAAAACTGTTCCACCATTCGCACGGTATGTTTTAATTAAATCCTTAATAACCTTAGCATTCACTGGGTCTAAACCATTTGTTGGTTCATCTAAAAATAACATTTTAGGGTTATTTAACATTGCCCGAACAAAGTTTAAACGAATTTTCATCCCCTTAGAAAACTCACCGACCATTTTAAATCTATCCTCATATAGACCAACAGACTTTAATAATGCATCTGTATCTGCTTGATTCTTATACAGTTTTTTAAAAAACTCTATATTTTCTAAAGCTGTTAACTTAGAAAAATGTATAGGCATTTCAAATGATACACCAATATTTTCATAAAATGATGAGTCCATTGATTTTAAATCTTTACCATCATATGTAATTACACCTTGGTAATCATCTAGCAATTTAATGAGTATTTTTTGTGTAGTACTTTTACCAGCACCAGATGGTCCTAAAAATCCAAAAATTTCACCAGGTTTAATATCAAAACTTATAGATTTGATTGTTTCCTTAGTATTTTTTGGATATGAAAAAGAAAGTTTATCCACTTTGAACATGTTATGTCCTCCCAGAATATTGCATATTTATATTATACATCATTCTATATTTTACATATGTTTGACATCATATTACATTTTTATAGAAGATACTATGTATAAAATTAAGAACTGCCATATTTTTTATGATAAAATAAACCGTATTTTAAAACTTATATGGAGAATAGTCATGAAAAGATTGGTTGTTGTAGGTACACAATGGGGCGATGAGGGTAAGGGTAAGATTACCGACTTTCTAGCTCAAAAGTCAGATGTTGTTACAAGATATCAAGGTGGCAATAATGCAGGTCATACGGTCGTTGTAGGTAATAAAAAATACGCATTGCATCTACTGCCTTCCGGTATATTAAATCCTAATAAGATTAATATACTAGCAAACGGTATGGTCATTAATGTAGAGTCATTAATTCAAGAACTAAATAATTTAGACCATAAAGATTATCAACTCTATATATCTGATCGTGCACATGTTACATTACCATTTCACATGATACTTGATCGTTATGAAGAATCCTTAAAAATTGACAAGATCGGTACCACCAACAAAGGTATTGGACCTACTTATAAAGATAAAGCCGATCGCATTGGTATTCGTGTAGCTACATTTGTTTCTAAAGACTTTAAAGAAGAACTAAAACGCGTGATTGAACAAAAGAATGAGCTCTTTAGTTTCTATGGTTTACCAAAGATTGAATTTGATAGTGTTTACGAAACCTATCAAACCTATGCAAACATCATTAAACCGCTTGTTAAAGACACTTCTAAACTACTTAACGACTATATTAGTGAGGATAAAAAAATACTTTTTGAAGGGGCACAAGGTGTGCTACTTTGTCTAGATCATGGTACATATCCTTATGTTACATCCTCATCGCCTACAGCCGCATCAGTGCCTTTAAATACTGGTATTGCACCTTGGTTAATTGATGGTGCTATAGGTGTAACTAAAGCTTATACAACTAGAGTAGGTTCAGGTGTCATGCCAACAGAGATTACTGGAGAACTTGCAGATTACATACGTATTAAGGGTAATGAATTTGGTACAACAACCGGTAGACCAAGAAGGATTGGTTGGTTAGATACAGTGATCCTAAATTACTCTAAAAGAGTTTCTGGCTTAAGTTATTTAGCAATCACATTACTTGATGTATTATCTGGTTTAGACACAATCAAGATTTGTACATCCTATGAATTAGATGGACAAATGATTCAAACAATTCCAGCACACATTAAAGACTATGAACGTTGTAAAGCTCACTATATCGAACTACCTGGTTGGCAGGAAGATATTACCGATGTTAAAGCCTTTAATGAGTTACCACTGAATGCTCAAAATTATTTAAAGAAAATTACAGAGCTCACTGGTATACCCCTAGCAATGTTTTCAGTTGGACCTAGACGTGACCAAACAATTGAAGTTATTTCACTATTTGAGGACTAATATATGATAAAAAGATATCAAAACAGTTTATTTAAAAACATATGGAGTGATCAAAATCGATATGATACCTTCTTAAAAATTGAGCTTGCTGTTGCTAAAGCATGGCAAATTTTAGGTCTATATGATGAAGCAACATATGAAAAATTATTAAAAGCACAATTTAAGCTTAAAGATATCTATGATCTTGAAAAGGATACCAAGCATGATG
>CAZRKJ010000153.1:0-2588 GCA_964600775.1 uncultured Acholeplasma sp. | reverse complement strand
ACTGGACTTATGGCGAGCAATTAGATGTTACTGAACCTGAATGGAATGGTGTTGGTATGACTGTTGCAGCTGCTGAAGGTCAAGTTACTATTACTTATGAAGGTATTACTGCAAACTGGTGGGAAAAGAATGCTCAACTTCCAGTTGTAGGCTTTGATGGTAGCGAAACAGCAGTTAGTTTCACATTTACTGGTGTTGCAGGACATACATATCTATTTAAAATTGAAGGACCAGGTGGCATTAACAAAGAAGAACCAATTGAAGCTGATGGTACAGAACAAGTACACACACTTGATTTAAGTGCAATGACTGTTGCACAAAGAGAATCACTGAATTTAATCGTTGTCTTTGTTCAAACACTTGATGCTCAAGGTTCTGTAGTTGTTAAAGACTGGGCATATGGTGAACCAGAGGTTGTTGAACCAGTGGAATCCGTTTGGACAGGTTATGGCATGGATGCTGTTGAAACTGAAGATGATGTAACAATCACTTATGCTGACATTTCTGCAAACTGGTGGGAAAAGAATGCTCAACTTCCAATTAGTGGTTTTGATGGTACTAAAAATTCAGTAGCATTCACATTTACAGGTGTTGATGGTCATGAATATCTATTTAAGATTGAAGGACCAGGTGGCATTAACAAAGAAGAACCAATTGTTGCTGATGGTACTGAACAAACAGTTACACTTGATTTAACTTTAATGACAGAAGCTCAAAGAAACTCATTACATTTAATCATTGTATTTGTTAAAACTGAAGGCGCATCAGGTTCATTTACTGTAAATACTTGGGCTTATGGTGAACAACTAGAAGAAGCTGCACCAGTATGGACAGGTTATGGTATGACTGTTGATGATACTGGAGCAAATGTAAGTATTACTTATGCAGACACTCCGACTGAATGGTGGAATAATAACGCACAACTTCCTGTTGTAGGTTTTGATGGTACTCAAACTTCAGTATCATTTACCTTTGTAGGGGTTGTAGGTCAATCTTACATGTTTAAAGTAGAAGGTCCAGGCGTTGCAATAGAATTAGCTGTTGTTGCAACTGGTGTAGAACAAGTTCATACAATTGATTTAAGTGAACTTACACCTGAATTAAGAAGTGGTATTAATAAGTTAGTATTCTTCTCACATACAGCTGGTGCATCAGGCACAGTAGAAATCATTAGTGTTTCTTAATTGATTCAATAATTACAGGGCTCAAACAATTTAGTTTGAAGCCCTGTTTTTTTTATATTTTTATTGCTCGGCATGCTAAGATAATAAACTGTTTTAATTAAAATATATACTGATTGTGTTTAAAAATATTAAAAATAGCCAACTATTATATGATCGTTGTTTTTATTATCTATGGGGTAAACCATAATTTATAAAGAAATTTACATATTGAGTGAAAACGGTTGCAAAAAATAAAAAGATAATGTAAAATAGCCATATATCGAAACGTTTCAATAGAGGTTTGGCAAAAATGATGAGTGATAAGAAATTAGTTGAACAAATACAAAAAAGAGCATTCAAGCTGTTAACCGATTTAACAAACTATGATACATCACAAATAGGATACGGATTGACACTGGATCACAATTTAAAACCAGATGTTGCAAGTATCGCTGCAACCGGTTTTGTGTTATCAGGGTACATTATTGGTGTTCAGTATGGCTATTTAAGTTTAGAAGAAGCAACATTTAAGGTTAGAAAAACACTAGAAACGTTACTGTATCATGTACCACACTATAAAGGTTTTTTTGTACACTTCTTACATCAGTCAACGGCTTTAAGATATCGCAAGAATGAATATTCTACGATTGATACATTATTATGTATTAAAGGTGTCATGGCTGTTGAGATGTTTTTTGAAGATGAAGCAATTAAGACATTATCAAGAACAATTATTGATCGTATTGATTGGCAAAGTTTTATTCATACACATGAAGGCAAAAAAAGATTTTACATGGCCTATAATCCTGACAAAGATGGTGCGTATGCCGATGGTAAAGCTGGCTTTATCTTCCAATGGCATATGCTAGCAGAACAAATTTTAATGTATGTAATTGCTGCAGGTTCTGAGAAGCTAGGTAAGACATTAGCATTAGATCTTTATGAAGGTTTTGAAAGGGTAGTAGGGTCATATCGTGATATTACATATTGCTATTCACCTGGTAATACATTATTTGTATATCAGTATCCACTATGTTGGTTAGATGCTAAAGCATATGTAGACCGCAATAATTTTTCTTGGTATGAAAACACTAGATTGGCAACACTGGGACATCATGCTTGGAGTTTAGATAATTTAAATAAATATAAGACCTTTACAGTTGAAACATTTGGGTTAACTGCATCAGATACACCAAATGGTTATGGTGTGTTTCATTGTATACCAAGTCAAAGTGGTAAAGCTATAACTGATGGTACGGTACAACCAAATGCTATTGTCGGTGCACTTGTAACAAATCCAGAATTAGCATTAAAGGGTATACGTCATATGAAGTCTATACCAAAGGTGTGGACAAAGTATGGTTTTGTTGATGGTTATAATTTTGAAGATGAAAAACCATGGTTCTCAAAAAAGTTTATTACAAT
>CAZRKJ010000152.1:0-2611 GCA_964600775.1 uncultured Acholeplasma sp. | reverse complement strand
ATTTATAGGTGATATCTATGGTGATCCTGGTATAGATTACTTGTTAGAAAATATCCAGAACTTAAGACAAACATACCAACCCAACTTAATCATAGCAAATGCAGAGAATGCGGCAAATGGTCGTGGCATTACCAAAAAGATTTATAAAAAACTTATGCAAGCAGGTATTGCCCTTTTAACGATGGGCAATCATACATGGAAAAATCCTGATTTAAAAAATTTTATAGAGGATGCAAATATTATTCGACCGATCAATGATGGTTCTAATTTAGGCAAGGGCTATAAAATTATTAATTACAATGGTGTGCATTTACTTGTAATGAACGCACTTGGTAAAGCATTTATGAATGAGGATTATGAACAACCGTACATGATGATTAAAACTGTCCTGGATAATGAAAAATATGATTATTCATTATTAGATTTTCATGCAGAAACAACCTCGGAAAAAATAGCTATGGCTTACTTTTTAGAGGGTAAAGTTGATATTGTATTAGGCACGCATACACATGTTCAGACCAATGATGACCGAATATTATCAAATGGTACATTATACATTACAGATGTAGGTATGACCGGTCCATTAGAAGGTGTTATTGGGGTCAAAAAAGATATTATTATCGACCGCTTTATTCATAATAATAGTCGACCAAATGAAGTTGCTACAGGTCAACGTCAACTAAATGCTTGCTTATTTACTTTAAGTCCAAATAAAAAAATTGAAAAAATACATCTTGAAGAATCTATAAAACCTTACTAAATGTCATCTTAAGGCAATTTTTCAGTCTTTTTTAAATAAGTAATCATTTGTTTAATCAAAAAAATATATGTTATAATTAAGTTAATCATATAGATGAGGGGGAAAATCGTATGGCTGTATTTAATAAAGAGGGCTTGTTGGTCACCAAAAATGGTCGTTTCCAAGTCGAAGAATTAGTGAACAAACTAAGTTTTGTCTCTGGTACATATTTAGCTGAATTTTTACAATTAATCGGGTTAAGTGTACCAAGAAAATTACGCATGAGTGTCTTATCAGGCGTTTTAAAAGAACCTGTTGCAAAAACAATTGAGGAAAGAAAAACCTTAGCAGATGAAATGGGCTATCGATTAACTTGGTTTAATAAATTTACAGACACACAACTTGTTAACTTATTAGAATGGTATCAATCACCATCACTAGGTAATTTGTACTTAGTTGGTTTTTGGCAAGAACTTTTAAGTTATATGGTTAAAAAAGGTGTAGGCGACAATGATTTAGAGCGTCTTTTTAAAGAAGCTGATACATCAATCACTTCAAATAAACGCCCTACTACAAAATCATTTAACCAAGCATTAGATAAAATTCTATATGATGATGGAGAAATTGATGGTGTTTCACAAGCACAGTTTAGACCAGTAACTTATAAAGCAACAACACTAACTGAGTTAAGAGGTATTGGTGAAAAATATAATGCACCAATTCCAAAACGTTTGAAGAAAAGTGAAATGTTAGAAATTATCTTGGATAAACTTAAGGAACGTAATGCATTAACCTCAGATTTAGATAAAAAATTGAAAACACAAAATATTATTTTACTTGAAAGATTTGCAAAAGATCATGACATTAAGGTTTCTACTGAATTAAAGAAAGAAGAAATTATTGAATTTATTCTATCTAATGCAGAAGAAACGAAATCAACTTATTTTGTACCACAATCTCAAGAAGCATATGAGAAAGATGATGCACCTGTAACGCCAATTGTTGCAGTAAAGGTTGAACCTAAACCAGAAACACAACCTGAGCCTAAACCGGAACCACAACCTGAGGTTGTTGAACCACCTAAGGTTGAAGAAAAACCAGTAGTAGAAAAAATGGTTGAACCAACACCAAGTGTAATTGTACAGGCTGAACAAATCGATTATAGACCTCAATTAGACAAGTTATCAGAAGCATTTAGTCAACTAGCTAGTGCTTTTGAGAAAAAAGAGTTCACTGTTAAAGTTGAAAACACAGTTCAACCTGCACAGGTTGTACAAGTTGAACAGCCTATAAAAGAAGAACCTAAAGTAGAAGTAAAACCACAAAGTGTACCACTATCAAATACAATGCTTAGTCAAGAGGTATTAATTCAAGAGTTATTAAAGGATGATGAAAACGATATACCTGAAATGGATGCAAATGTTGATTTAGTTCTTGATGAATCACAACCTGCTAAAGTTGTGGTACGTAAGAAAAAACCGAAAGTATTCCTTGCGCTCATTGCATTGTTAATTGCATTGGCATTTGCTTGGGTAGCATTACTTGGTCTTGACTTCTTAATTGCACCATTCTTAGTAGAAGCAAACCAAATGTTTGATGATTTAGAACCAATGATCCAACAAGTAGTTATATACGGATCTATTGGACTTTCAGCAATCAGCTTAATTATGTTCTTTGTATTGCTGTTTGGTTCAAAAAAAGAAGTAAAAGTAGATGCTCAACCTGTGAAACGCAAAGGTTTTGTTAAAGGTTTAGCAGTGTTATTTTCACTACTATTTACAGCAGTGTTTGCATGGGTTGCATTACTTGGTCTTGATTTCTTAATTGCACCATTCTTAGTAGAAGCAAACCAAATGTTTGATGATTTAGAAC
>CAZRKJ010000151.1:0-2630 GCA_964600775.1 uncultured Acholeplasma sp. | reverse complement strand
ATTAACTAGTGGTCAATTCCCTGCGGCAGACTTAACAACAGTTCAACCTGGCTCATTGGTTGATGTATCTTTAGGTGCATTAGTTGCTCATACAACTGCTAATCCAAGTGGTATTCCTGCAATTACTCCAACAGTAGATATCCTAAATACTATTGGTGACATTAATGGAGATTATAAAAAAGGTGCAATTACTGTTAGAGTTTGGATTGAAGGTTGGGATGAACAAGCACTTAATGCGATTTTAACAGACGTTCTAACAGTTGGATTTACATTCACTGGTTTATTGACTCCATAATTTTATTGGTTATGAATTAATTAATGAAAGAATTCCTTGAATATTACAAGGATTCTTTCGTTATTAATCAAAAAATGGTATGATATAATCATAAAATTAAAAAGAGGTATATTTCATGTCTACGAAACAACAAGTCTTTAAATATTTAGGAATAGTAGGGAATGTATTTTTTTACTTAATACTAGTATTATTATTACTATTCTCAATTTCTAATTTATCCATTAGAACAGAAAGAGATCTTCCAAATATCTTTGGTAAAGGCTTTGTCTCAATTCTTTCAGGATCGATGGAAGGTGAAGAAAAAGATAACTTCCCAACTGGTTCACTCGTATTTATTGATATATTAAGCCAATCACAAAAAGAAAATTTAGAGGTTGGTCAAATCGTTGTATTTTATGATGACGTTCAACGTATACATATCATCCATAGAATCAAATCTATAACAGGTAATACTGTCGTTACGCAAGGGGATGTCAATGCACGTTTATATGGTGACTTTGATGGCACAAACTTTAATCCTAACATGCAACTAGAAGCTAGTCAATTAGAGGACATCATTGGTCGTTACACAGGTCATATGGCTGGTGTAGGTAGTTTTATTCAAGAAGTACGTACGCCAAATGGATTAGTATTATGGGTAATCTTACCACTATTCTTACTATTTACATTTGAAGCTGTTGTATTAATTAGATATCTACTAAGACGTAACAAAGAAAAATTAGAATTAAAATATGCTGCCGAAAAAGAAGCACTACGATTAGAAATTGAACGTGAAATGGCAGAAAAAAACAAAGATAAAAAATAAGACATTTAACAATTAAAAAGAAGGTTTATTATGAGTGAGTTCGCTACTTGGTACATTGAATTCATCCAAAGCGTTTTTGAGTATGTTGTTCAGTTTTTTGCAACAATTTTGAATGCAATCTACAGTGCTTTTTGGGTAAATCCAGTAAACATGTTTGATTCATTCATTAATGCAAGTATGAACTTTACAGCTTTGGATTGGATTATTGGTATATTTATACTAATCATCAATTTCATATTTGTTGTATCCCTAGCTTACTTCATTATTGTTTTACTTAGAAGATACTTTAGGTTTGTTAAAAAAGAAGTATCTAAAGATGACCTTTTATTAGAAATTGTAGATTTAAATCAAAAGTTAGTTGATGTGACAGATGAGAAAAATGCTATCTTAACCCTAAAATCTAGTGATCTTGGCTTACCAATGAATAGACGAAGTGTTACAGGTGCATTATCTAAACTAAATGAAGAAGAATCAGATGACAATAAGAAGGATGAAAGTGCTTCAAGGTTTACAAAGCTTATTGCTGTGGATGAAACATACCATATGCAAATGCTACAGACCAATATGACAGAGTCTGATATGTTAAATCTAAATCAATTAGTTACAAGATTTATTAACTTTGCTGCATCACAACTAAAATTATTTTATTCACCAAAAATTGTTTCAATATTCTTAGCTGGTCTAGGCTCTTCCAAGATTATTATCTTAGAAGGTATCTCTGGTACCGGTAAAACATCACTACCTTATGCAATGGGAAAATTCTTTAATAACGATACATCAATCATTTCTGTGCAACCGTCATGGCGTGATCGTGCAGAAATGATTGGTTATCTAAATGAATTTACCAAAAAGTTTAATGAAACGGACTTCTTAAAATCTATTTATGAAGCTACATACCGAACAGATTTAAACTTTATTGTACTAGATGAGATGAACTTAGCACGTGTTGAGTATTACTTTGCAGACTTCCTGTCTATCCTTGAAATGCCAAATACGAGTGAGTGGGAAATTGATATTGTATCAGACACCATACCTGGTGATCCAATACACTTAAAAGAAGGTAAATTATTATTACCACCAAACATTTGGTTTATTGGAACAGCAAACCGTGACGACTCTACATTTGCAATTACCGACAAAGTTTATGACCGTGCAGCATCTATTGAATTATCAGTTAGAGCAGATTATGTGGATGCACCGTTTACGGATTCAGTTCATGTGACACATGACTATATCGATGCACTCTTTAAAGAAGCTGTTAAGGGTAACCCGATATCTCAAAAATCAATGGAGAGTTTAAAGAAGTTAGATGAGTTTATCACTGAAAACTTCCAAATTACCTTTGGTAACCGTATTATGAAACAAGTAAATACGTTTGTGCCAATATTTGTTGCGTGTGGTCAATCAGAAGTCGATGGACTAGATTATATCTTCACACGTAAGGTCTTACGTAAATTTGAATTCTTAAACTTACCATTCTTAAAGAAAGAATTGGAAGAGTTAGTAGCATTAATAGACAAACTATTTGGT
>CAZRKJ010000150.1:0-2664 GCA_964600775.1 uncultured Acholeplasma sp. | reverse complement strand
GTTTCACTGGTGATGTATTATGTCTTTCATAAATTAGGTTATGATTTTCTAAGGGTTGCACATGCTGACTTTAATATAGCAAGCAAAAAGGTTATACAAAAAAATGGGTTTAAGTTTTTGTATAAGAAGCATAAAAGATATATTGAAAACCCAAATATCAATTACGTATTATATTATGAAATAACAAAGAAGGAGTACTTCGAACATGAAAATAGAACTACAAACGAAATATGATTTTAAATCCGTTGAAGACGGGCGTTATGATTACTGGTTAAAAAATGGTTATTTTGAGTCTGGTAAAGATTTAAGTAAAACACCATTTACAATCGTGATACCACCACCAAATGTTACTGGTAAACTGCATTTAGGTCATGCATGGGATACTGCAATTCAAGATATCATTATTAGACGCAAGCGTATGCAAGGCTATGATGCATTATATCTTCCAGGTATGGATCATGCAGGTATTGCAACACAAGCTCGAATTGATGATCGTCTGAAACAACAAGGTATTTCTAGATATGATTTAGGTCGTGAAAAATATTTAGTTAAAGCTTGGGAATGGAAAGAAGAATACTCAGCTTTTATTCGTGAACAGTGGAAAGCATTAGGTTTATCTTTAGATTATACTAAAGAGCGTTTTACCTTAGATGAAAAGCTTAATCAAGCAGTTAACCGTGTATTCATAACACTTTATGAAAAGGGATGGATATATAGAGGATATCGTATCATTAACTGGGATTGTCAGGCAAAAACTGCGCTCTCAAATATTGAAGTAGAGCATGAAGAAACAAATGGTAATTTGTATCACTTTGTTTATCCGTTTACATCTGGAGATGGTGGACTAACAATTGCAACGACTAGACCTGAAACGATGTTTGCTGACCAAGCCCTCATGGTACATCCTAAAGATAAACGTTATAAGAAATTCATTGGTAAAACAGTATACATTCCAGGTACTATGGTAGAAATTCCAGTTATTGGTGATGATTATGTTGATATGTCATTTGGTACAGGTGTTGTGAAGGTTACGCCAGCACATGATCCAAATGATTATGAGGTTGCTAAAAGACATAATCTAAGTATGCCTTTATGTATGAATGAAGACGGTACTATGAATGAACTTGCATTCAAATATCAAGGTCAAGATCGTTTTGAATGTCGTAAACAAGTGACTAAAGATTTAGAAGCAATAGGTTTATGTACAAAAATTGAACCTTATATCCATCAAGTTGGCTATTCTGAACGCACAGGTGTAATGGTAGAACCAAGATTATCCTTACAGTGGTTTGTAGATATGAAAGGTTTAACAGAACAAACCTTATCTCAAAATAAAGTTAATTTTGTACCAGAACGTTTTAAAAACACTTTTGAAAATTGGTTAAATAATATCCAAGACTGGACTATTTCTCGTCAGCTTTGGTGGGGACATCGAATTCCTGCATGGTTTAAGGGTGAAGCAGTAAAAGTTCAAGTAGAATCACCTGGTGAAGATTGGAAACAAGATGAAGATGTGCTCGACACATGGTTTTCAAGTGCACTTTGGCCATTTTCAACGCTTGGTTGGCCAGATGAGACTGATAATGATTTTAAACGCTATTATCCAACAGATGTACTTGTTACAGGTTATGACATTATATTCTTTTGGGTTGCTCGTATGATGTTCCAAGGTTTAGAATTCACTAAAAAAGACCCATTTAAGACTGTTTTATTACATGGTCTAATACGTGATGAGCAAGGCAGAAAAATGTCTAAATCACTAAATAATGGTGTGGACCCAATGGATGTTATAGATCGTTATGGTTTGGATGCATTAAGATTCTTCATCGTATCTAATGCAGCACCAGGACAAGATACACGATATGATATTACTAAAATAGAATCTAGTTGGAACTTCATTAATAAATTATGGAATATTACTAGATTTGTTACAATAAATATTAAAGATGCCACACTTACAATTGATGAATCTAAACTTAATTTATTTGATCGATGGATTTTAACTAGATTAAGTGAAACAATTAGAGAAGCTGATAAATATTATGAGCGTTATGAATTCAATGAAGCATCTAAAATACTTACAAACTTTATATGGGAAGAGTTTGCCAACTGGTATTTAGAAATTTCTAAGGTATCACTTCAAAACCCTTTATTTGAAAAAAATACACAAGCCGTTTTACTATATGTATTAAAGGATATTTTAAAGTTGTTACACCCATTCTTACCATTTGTTACTGATAAACTTTATATTGATATTTATCAAGAAGATACAATAATGATAAAAGACTGGCCAATTGCTAAATACAATTTTGAAGGTATTGAATTCGTAAAAGAAGTACAAGATATTATTATTAAGGTTCGAAACTTAAGAAATGAATATCAAGTAGCACCTTCTAAACCAATCAATGTATCATTAGAAGTAAAAACACCAAACACACTAGAGCAATTAAAATCATTCGATGCATACTTAACTAAGTTTTTAAATAGTAAAGTATTAAATTACATGGATAGTGTGAACTCGAATGAAATGATATTTATTGCAGGTACTAAAGTAAATGTTTACATTGAAAAATCTGATTTGATAGACCTTGAACAAGAAAAAGCATCTTTGATGAAACAAAAAGAATCTTTAGAAAAAGAAATAGAACGCTCAAGTGGATTACT
>CAZRKJ010000149.1:0-2700 GCA_964600775.1 uncultured Acholeplasma sp. | reverse complement strand
GTGAAACTTGTGTATCATACCCCAAAGGTTTTTTGATACCTGGTATTGGATTTCCGTGTGCACAAACAACCGGATTACCTAATGATTCATAAATATAAGCCATTAAATCTTCAGACGAGGCATGTTCTAAACGCTCTGCTTCTTCATGAACCTTAGACCATGGATAATTTAGTTTCTCAACTAAAAACTTTTCCCATAACCTATGATTTCTAACTAATCTGACAGCCTCTTTCATGCCTTTAGCAGTTAAATTAACGCCCTTATATGGTGTAAATTTAACGAGTTTTTTGGTGGCTAATCGACGAACCATTTCATTTACAGTTTGGTCTGTACTTTCCATGATTTCTGCAATTTCAATGTTTTTAACAATTTCACGATTTTGTTCAACTGTTAATTTATATATATTTTTAATGTAATCTTCTTCAGCTCGATACATGTAAACACCACCTTTCTTAGTATAAATGGATTAATCTTATCATACACGTTTTTAAAATTATTATCAATTATTGAAATTTAGTTGTAACATTTAAGAGATTATCTAGAACAAAATCCCATGCTTTATCGAAGTATGCATATACTTCTGTCCATATTGGATCATTTAAATAACCACTATTTGTTAAAACAACTTTTGTTAAATCATCAATGACATCAAATGTGATTTTAACATGCGTACGTGCATTTGATTTTCTTAGTTCATCAAACATAGGTGGAACATTCCATGTAAAGTGAATCATTTTGTTAGGCATAAATTCTATGACTTTACACCCTTCACTGCCTCTAGCTTGATTATTAACATCCAAGTCAAAATATATTTCATATGGACCATCTTTTTGAATCTTTATATGATTATCCTTACTAAAAAAAGCATTCAGACCATCTTTGGTCGTCCAAAATCGGTATATAGTTTCTGGACTTAAACGAAAATATCTCGTTTTAGTGATTGTATGCATATAAACTCCTAACCAAACACAAGTTTCTACGATGTAATTTATACAAAATTAAGAACCAAAATATACAACTGGTTTAGGTTCATACCCATTTAGTTCAATTGTAATATGCTCAATTACGACTCTAGATACAGGTGCATCTTGGATGTTTGTACGCACCTTTGCAATCGCATCTAATACATCAAAACCACTAATTAAACCACCAAATGATGCATATGCTCCATCTAAATATGATGCTGCATAATGCATAATGAAAAACTGAGAAGTTGCACTATTTGGATTATTTGTTCTCGCCATAGATAGCACACCCCAGGAATGTTTTAAGGGGTTACTAATACCATTTGATGCAAATTCCCCTTCAATTGGTGACTTTGTTGACGATACAATACCACCTTGAATCATGAATGTTTCAATAACTCTATGAAAGCTACTACCATCAAACTGTTCGTTAATAATATAGTCGATAAAGTTGTTTACAGTATTTTCCGCAACACTTGGAAATAACTGTGCATGCATGATACCAAAACCAGTAACTGTAATTGTAATAACTGGATTACTATCATTTAAGTAACTATAATACCCTAATTTTGTTAAATCAAAAGATGGTTCCACTTCAAAAGCGATTGACTCTGATGGATGAGAGTCTAAATAACCTTCTGCTTTGGCTATCACTTGAATGTGATAAGATCCTGCATCAAAGGTATAGGTATTGGTCGTTATAATTAATTCAATATCCTCACCTATAATTAAATAACTCATAGCATTTTCTACTGCATCGAATGTTAATGTATTTGATGTTACATTTAAATTTAATGGTGTATCTAATTGTGTTAATTCAGCATCTGATTCACAACCTACTAATATCCAAACAAATATTGAAAGTATTAAGATTGTCATTATTTTCTTCATGTTTAAACTTCCTTTTTTTATTGAATTATAACATATAAAATATACATTTTTTATAGTAAGTTTTTGTAAAAACCATTTTTACTATTTTTTTTAGCTTGAAATCGTTTCTTAAACAAATTATTTACAGTCTATAAAATTTTTAAAATAACCTACCAAGGTAGTGGATCATCTTTAATAAACTGATCGTATATGTTTTCTAGAAAGGCTTTATCCTTAGGTGAAATCGTGTAATTAGTTGCATGAACGTGCTCGAGTAATTGATCATTGGTACGTATACCAGGAATGATTGTAGTAACGGCATCAAATGACCATATGAAACCAAGTGCAATATCTACTAAATCTGTTTTTGATGTGTATGACTTTATTTGTTCAACATAGGTATCTCTTCTTAATTTTATTTCATTAGACCACCTTGATTTTATACCATCAAATTTCATTGTTTTACTATATTTACCTGTAAGCCAACCAGAATCTAATGGTACTTTGACAATTAATTTTATACCACGCTTCTTTATTTCATCAAAGTAAACTTTTGTATCTTGAAAGAAGATATTAAAGAGTAATTCGATGACATCTACTTCAAGATTCTTAAGTGTTAAATCTAGTTCTTCTTTAGTATCAATACTGACACCATAGCCTAAAATGATGCCTTCTGATTTTAATTCATTAAGTACATTAAAGTGATCAGTTTGACCCATTAATATTTCTTTTTGTGGGTTATGTAATATCAACGAGTCTACATAATGTGTCTGAAGTCTTTGAAGGCTATCCATTAGTGATGGTCTTATTTTATTGCTATCAAAATCTTGTACATCATTCACATGATGTCCAAATTTTGTGTTAA
>CAZRKJ010000148.1:0-2760 GCA_964600775.1 uncultured Acholeplasma sp. | reverse complement strand
TCAATACTTACACGAATTTCATTTAATGGCATTGGTGCATAATTATAAAACGCAGAATACAATCTATTCTTTTCTACTTTAGATAGGTCACTTGTTTCAATAGGTGCAATTGAAACTGCCTTATATTGTTTAACTTCTTCTTTATAAAAAGTTTCTAATTCAAAGACAAATACTTTGCCTATTGTAAGTTTACTATCATCATTCATATTTAGTTTTACATTGAAATGCTTTTTATCTTCTAAGGTTAAAGATGCATTACAATAATTATCACCTTTATTAATTGATTCAACTTTACCAATGATTAATTCCATAATTATACCTCATATTCCTTAACATAAGCTGTTAAGACTTCTTTTGTATTCGATATTTTCTTATCTAATATTTGATCGACCATATCTGCTTTTAATTTACCTAACCAAGCACCAGCTTTTTTACCTTTAATATCCATAATAGCTTGACTTGTTAGTGCAAGATCTAATTCTGATTGAAGTGGTAAATTTTTAAAACGCTCTTGAATGCTTTGGTTTTGGTAAGTTTGTTTACCTAAATTAAAGTTTACTTTGTTTGCAAGTAAAGAAATTTCTAACCCATAATGATATAGTCCTTCATCTGGAATGATGTTTGGGTGTTTAAGCGCAAGCTCACTAGCTTTTTGGTATTTATTACGGTGACGGTTAGAAAATGTCCATTTACTTGGAATAAAACCATCATTTAATGTAAACGCAGTTGCAAAAAATGTATCAATAAAAGGCATCTCTTCTAGTTTAGCAATATGTACAATACCTTTTTCAAGTCCCGGCAGTACTTTGTGTATACCCGTTTCTATCATTGAATTTAAAGCTTTTTTTAAGTGTGACCCTTTTAGAATTTTAATTAATTCTGCATGAATGCGTTCCATAGCAAGTTCTTTAATTAAATTCTTTTCTTGTGCCATAGCGACTTTAGTTTCACTTTCAATTTCAAATCCTAGTTTGGATTGGAAATAAAGTGCTCTTAATATACGCAAGGCATCTTCTTTAAAGCGTGTACTTGGATCACCAATTGCACGTATAATTTTATTCTCAATATCTCTTTGGCCACCAACATAGTCATAAATGTTTTGATACTCATCCATTAAGATACCATTCATCGTAAAATCACGACGTGTGACATCATCGTGTACATTATCAGAATATATAACAGAATCTGGATGTCTAAAATCAGATGTTGGACCATCGGTTCTAAAGGTTGTTACCTCAAATGATACATTATCATATAAGATTGTTATTGTGCCATACTTAATACCAGTTGGCACAGCTTTAAAATGCTTCATGACTTCAAATGGTTTAGCATTGGTTGTTATATCAATATCACTGAACTTAGCTTTCATTAAAAAGTCGCGCACGACGCCACCAACCAGATAGGCTTGATAGCCTTGTCTTTTTAAATCTCTTATTAAATTTTTTGCGGACTTTAAACTCATATTTATATAACCTACCAATATTTTAAATATACCTTTTACATTATATCAAAAAATGTGCGATATAAAAAGGCTGTCATGATTAATATGTGAAGTATACAGCCTTTTATGATATACTTTTTTATAGGTGATCTCATGTATTATTTAGAAAAACAAATAGAAAATCAAATCATTATTGAAAAGTCAGAATTTATTACCATCTTAACCCCCATTCATAGTTTAGATGAAATTGATGACATCTTAAAATCCATTAAGAAAAAATATACTAAGGCTAATCACTATTGTAGTGCTTATATATTTGAAAACTCTCAAGGCTCAAGTGATGATGGGGAGCCATCAGGTACTGCTGGTATGCCAATCTTAGATGTTTTAAATAAACAACAACTACATAATATCTATGCAGTTGTTGTACGCTATTTTGGTGGTATAAAATTAGGGGCCGGTGGATTAATTCGTGCGTATTCAAAATCCATTAGCCAAGCACTTATAGATGCACCTAGATTAAAACAAATACTTGTAACTACTTATGAAGTTAATTTTAATTATGACCAAATTGGTTTAATTGACCATTTGTTTAAAGATTTCATAACCAACAAAGTTTATTTATCTGATGTTACCTATGAACTTTCATTTACAGATGATCAATCCATACTTGAACAAAATAAACATATCTTTATAAGTGTCAAAGAAAAAGGAACTAAACATGTGTTAGTTCCCTGGAAATAATTCTATAACATCTAATATAAACCTTGCTAAAAAGTAACTTGTTAATACTGAAATAATAAAGTATGCTGCATGAATTTCAAATTGGCGATATTTTTTGAAATAGCGTTCTATTTCAATGGCTTGTAGTATTCTAAATGTTACAAAGAATCCTGAAAGAAATATCAACCAGAAAACAAAATATGCAATATAAGGGTTCATTATTTGGTACCGAACAAGCGGTCACCCGCATCCCCTAAACCTGGTACAATATAACCATGCTCATTCAATCTTTCATCCATAGCTGCCAAATATATTGGTACATCTGGATGATCTTTTTGTAGACGCTTAACACCTTCTGGACATCCAACTAAACCTACAAAACGTACGTCCTTAGCACCTCTTGATTTTAATTCAGCAATTGCTGCAGTTGCAGAGCCACCAGTTGCAAGCATCGGGTCAACGACTAGTACAACCCCATCTATAATATCTTGTGGGAATTTTGCATAATAAGAAACTGGTTCTAAAGTAACTTCATCTCTATATAAACCAATGTGTCCAATTTTAGCACTAGGTACCATATCATGAATACCGTTGAC
>CAZRKJ010000147.1:0-2774 GCA_964600775.1 uncultured Acholeplasma sp. | reverse complement strand
ACCCGTGAATGCATGCGTGAAAGGCATGTGAGTTAACCGTTTCTCCAACGGGCCACTTAATGCGCATGTATAATTATATCAATAAATTATAATTTGTCAACAATAAATTGATATTTTTTTATATTTGTCGCATTCAATACATAATGCTCTCAATAAGCGATTTAGCCGATGCTTCACCCTTATTTTTTCTAACAATTTCATAAACAAAATCAACAACAGCACCAGCTGATCTTGCAGTAATAATTTTAGGTGTAACAACCACCTTATGATCACTTAAGTATTCACCTTTTAAAGCATCTTTTTCTGAACCTGGAAATGCAGTGTAGGCAACGCCATCTAAGATGCCTAAACGGCCTAAAAAGCGTGGTGCTGCGCATATTGCATAGATGTCCTTGTTCTCATTTCTAAAGGCAGTAATGAGTTGATACATATCGTCTGCATCATCAATGATTTCAGCAACGTAACGGCCACCTGGAATAATTAAAAAATCATAAACATTCAAATCAACTTGTGTCAATAAATAATCTGCTTGTACACTTATGCCAAATGCTGTTTTTACCATTAATGTTTCATTATTTGTAACTGAGTCTATTTCCATACCAGCACGTCTTAAAAGCGCTAGGGTTGATAAAGCTTCGTTATCTTCCATGTGATTAGAATATATAATTAGACCACGCATTATAAAACCTCCAATACTTGATCAAGTACTTCTAGTAATTGATCAGATAACTCACTTTCACTTTTTTTATACAGATCGATTTGATCTTTTATACCAATAACATCTGATACGACTTTAATCGATACAACTTGATATTTAAAGGTATGTGCAACTTGATAAATACTTGCCCCTTCCATATCTACAACATATGGGTCATTTGATATTGGTTTTGTAGAAAAAACATCACCAGAATAAAGTTTCATTGGTTTAAAATTTGATAACTTATTCATTAATCTCATCTCTGTATAATATATTGTTGGAAATCTAGGGATTTGACCATATTCATAATTAAACATTGTTAAGTCAACATCATGGTACGTAGCTTCACTGACAACAAAAGCCTCATAAAGATCAACTTTATGTCCACCCGCTATACCAATATTAACGACCTCTCTAATTTGAGGGTATAAAGTTAGCATATGTGAGAGTGCACTAGATGCATTGGATTTCCCCACACCTGATACAACTAAAACAACTTCTTTTGATTGATACACACCTTCATATGTCATATATGGATGTGTCGTCTTTAGTTTTAAATTTTCAATCAATGCGCTGACTTCACTATGCATCGCTGCAATAATTAATATCATATATGACTACCTTTCTTTAAACTTACTATGTGAGTCAACCAAAGATATCTTCACTAGGAAAATTATCAATATTAAGTAAAACCAATATATCATTTAGACTGTTAAATGATCCAACGACTTGACCATTTGAATCTCTTAATTCATAAATTACATTATGACTGTAATAACTATTTGTTTGTTTAGAATAGATTGAGTATTTTTTACCATCTACACTAAATTGTTTGATTGGTGTATTATTTTGTTGATGCATTTTTTTAGACTGTGTAATCATTAAAATAATGATACTTATAAATACTGCAAAAAACAATATAATAAATACTGAAAAGAATTGTGGCATAATAAAAACTCCTTATGTTCATGTTTATTACTATTATATATGAATATTTTAAAAATTGTAATGAATCTATAAATATCAATCAATATTTATAGATTTTTCTCAATTTATTCTATAATGTAATTAGATAAAGAAAATCGAGGTGTAATTTATGAATAAATCTATCCAAAGAATGGAAAAGTTAGCCGAAAGGTTAAAAAGTTATAAAGATGTCATGTGTCTACTTGGATTAGGTAGTATGTCACAAATAAAACGTGCTGATGCATATTCTGATATGGATTTCTTTTTGATTGTTAAAGATGGATCAAAGGATGCATTTATAAATGATTTAAAATGGTTAGCAGTTCAACCAATCATTTATAGTTTTAAAAATTCTAATGACGGTTATAAAATAATGTATCAAGATGGAGTATACGCAGAATTTGCTATATTTACTGAAAAAGAAATTGTCGATGCACATTTTACAAAAGGTATCATTTACTATAAAACGAATGATTTTGATGTAACACTCGTCAATCCTAATCATAGTCCAAAAAAACGTATCATTGACACTAACTATAATGTAAATGAGGCACTTACAAACATATATGTTGGCCTAACAAGGCTTAAAAGGGGTGAAGTTTCTAATGCTTCTACTTTCATTCAAGTATATGCATATAATTTAATTTTACCGTTATTTGAATCCCTTTTTAAGAAAGATGATCTATATGAAGACCCTTATATATTTGAAAGACGTATAGAATTTAGATTTAAAGCATCTGCTAGCTTATTAAAAGATTTTAGACAAGGTTACCTTAATAATATTGAATCTGCACAAGCAATGTTAGACTTTTTAGATAAATATTTTGATGTAAACGAGTCTTTTGTAAAGCAAATTAGAAGCCTTATTTAGTTATAACTATAAGAAAAACTCACAAAAATGTGAGTTTTTTTATAAAAAAAAGTGGCGCCCACTGCTGGACTCGAACCAGCGACCCCCTGATTAACAGTCAGGTGCTCTAACCAACTGAGCTAAGTAGGCTTACAATTGATAATTCTTGTGGGTGACACTCGTATAAATTGCATAATTTTAGAAAGTATATGCCTGGCAACGTCCTATTTTCGCTATTTGTAATAACTATCGTTGGCGCTA
>CAZRKJ010000146.1:0-2784 GCA_964600775.1 uncultured Acholeplasma sp. | reverse complement strand
GGTGGTGCAAATAAAAATGCAATCGCCAACGTTTCAGGCATGATGACAGGATCTGGTTTGGGTGAAAATGCACGAGCTGCATTAATTACACGTGGTATATTAGAAATTGTACGTGTTGTTGTCCACTATGGTGGTAAGAAAGACACTGCATTTGGCTTAACTGGTATTGGCGATTTAATTGTTACTGCATCCAGCTATAACTCTAGAAATTTTAATGCAGGTTTAAGAATTGGTCAAGGCATACCAGTAGATACCGTTTTAGCAGAATCCAAAATGGTTGTTGAAGGTGTCCGTGCGATCCAGGCAGCTAAAGATTTATGTAAAGAAAACAATATTGAATTACCAATCATTGAAGTTGCATATGACGTCATTTTTAATGGTGTTAGTGTCAAAGAAGGTATTCAAAATCTGCTTACAAGGGAATTAAAGGCAGAAACTATTGAATAATACAGTCGTTATCATTGTAATAAAGCCTTTAACATGATATAATCAAAACATCTTAATAGGAGGATATTTGAATGAACAAAACTGAATTAGTTGCATTAGTTGCTGATAAAGCTGATGTAACACAAGCTATGGCTGAAAAAGTCGTAAACTCATTGGTAGCAGTGGTTACAGATACACTTGCTAAAGAAGAAAAAGTTGTTGTTACAGGATTTGGTACTTTTGAAGTACGTAATCGTGTTGCACGTCGTGGTAAAAATCCACGTACTGGTGAAGAAATTGTTGTGCCAGCACAAAAAACACCTGCTTTCAAAGCTGGTAAGTTATTAAAAGACGCTGTTAAATAGTCTTTTAATGTATTAAGTATAGCAACTATGCTAAGACAAAATTAATCTATATACTATATATAGAACATATAGAAATACAAGTACAAGTTGACTTAACTACCTTGTACTTTTTTCTATTTAATTGAAATTTTTATGAAAATAGATAACTTGATATATAATAGTATTAGTAGGATGGGAGGTTATTTAACAATGGATGTCTTTAAATTTGCTTTTGAAAATGATGTATCTAGTCTGCAACAGCATATCGATTTTATTGGTATCAAAGATGCACGTGGTAAAAGCTTGCTACATCATGCTGTTTTAGGTAGTGCGCTAGATGTCATAGATTATTTAATGAATCAAGACATTGATTTAAACCAAAAAGATCAATTAGGTGAAACTGCTATTTTTGATTGTTCAAGAAAAGCAAAAATTAATATTGCTAAAAAGTTACTTGCTAAATACGCTAGAGTCGATATTAAAAATAACCGGGAAGAAACGCTACTACATTTAGCAAGCCATAAAGGTAATATGGATATGGTACGTTTATTAGTTGAACATAAAGCAGATTTAAATGCTATAAATTTTGAAGGTAGATTACCGATTCATTATGCTATATTAGCAGGACACATGGATGTAGCACTTTACTTAATCGAACAATCCAAAGTATCATATTTTTATTTAGATGGTAACCAAGATTCATTTCTACACTATGCAGCACGTACAACGAATGTAAAAATGGTGGAACACTTTTTAGAACACAAATTAAACCCTAATCTTTTAAATGATCATTTTGAAACACCATTATTCAATGCAGTACGGGCAGGTTCAAAAGAAGTCATTCAGTGTTTATTAAAATATGATGCATACATTGAAGTATTTAATAGACGTTATGAAACGCCAATTAATTTAGCAAAATATAATGAAGATAAACTGATATTAAAAGTATTAACTGATCATCAACAGTCCGTTTCATATAATAAGCTTATAATGCATCAAACGCTTGCTATAGCTGTATTAAATAGAGACCACACTAAATTAAGGACGCTTATAGAAACTGGTCATTTAATGCACAAAGACCGCTTAAAAATGACCGCATTTGATTATGCACAGTATTATAAACTAAATGCCTGTGTTAATGTGTTAAGACCAATCATGCAATAAAAAATGCAGCCTTTTTGATAGAGGCTGCATTTGTTTATAAAGTTATAAATTCATGAATACGAATAATGAAATAAGTACCGAAATTAGATTGTAACCCATATGTGCAATAATTGGTATAACAATATTTTTCTTATTGATCATATAGATATATCCAAATACAAAGCCACCTGCTATATATGGTAGACTATTGATTAGAACCAAGCCAAAGTCACCACTAATAATTTCTGTTGTAATATGAATTAATCCAAATACTAAAGATGAGATGATGAGTGCATAGCGTTCATTCTTTATGAGGCCAAAGAACGATTTTCTAAATACTAATTCTTCAACTATTGGTCCAATAATAACAGCAGTAATGATAATTAATATAGCATATGGTGATTTTAACATGAGATTAATCGATAATTGATTGGCTGAAAGTTGATCAGGTATCGATAGTACACTAGTAAGTAGAGAAATTAATACACCAACAACAATGTTTCCAGCAAACATATAAAGTATACCAATCCCGGATTTTGATAAAATAGTACCGATGGATTCGTTATCTTTTTTAAGTAAATCTAAATCATTAATAATCACTGGTTTTGAAATAATCACCATAGGAATCGCGACAATTAGCATTACACCAAATGCAAATAATGCATTTAAGGCAATCGTTGGTACAGTGCCTGTACCTGTTAAAATTTCAGCATCATCAATTGAAGAACCTGCTACACTAATTGAAACATCATTTATTGGTATGTAGAAATTAATTTTTGCATTGTTTGGCCAATTTGTAAGTGTCCCATCTAAAATGCCATCAAATGTTTCAGGCTTTAGTGTGTAGGTTGTAACTTCATCTAATGTTTCA
>CAZRKJ010000145.1:0-2842 GCA_964600775.1 uncultured Acholeplasma sp. | reverse complement strand
TTTCCTTTTTTACAGGTTCGTTGTTTTCATGGAAATCCTTGAAATCGTCTTCGATTTCATTTAAATGATCGTACATCTTGTATTCTCCTAATCGTTTTTAATAAATCTATTATACTAGAAAATGTCTATATAGTGCAAAAATGATATAATAAAGTCAAGCATTTATATGAGGGTTGGACTATGAGAGTATTATTTGCATCAAGTAACTATAACAAATTTAAAGAAATCGAGGAAATATTAGAATCACACGATATTGAATTGATAAATACACACAAAATAGATGAGGCTGAAATTATAGAAGATCGACTAACTTTTGATGGAAATGCAAGGCTAAAAGCATTAACGTATGCACTAAAGTTTAATCAAGTAGCTATTGCAGATGATTCAGGTATTATGGTAGATCATATACATCCTTTACCAGGTATATATTCTAAAAGATATAGTGGTTTAGGGGATCATGAAAATAACATCAAACTACTTAATGTGCTTGAAAATAGTGAAAATAGAGCAGCTAGATTTGTATGTGCGATTGCAATTGCGTTTCCAGATGGTAAAATGTTTACATATGAAGGCAGCTTAGAAGGGACGATTGCAACAACTTTAAAAGGAGGTATGGGATTTGGCTATGATCCACTCTTTATACCCATTGGTCAAAGCGCTACACTAGGTGAGTTAAGTTCAGAATTCAAGAACATACATTCACATAGAAGACAAGCTTTAAACAACTTTTTGGAGGCGAAAAATGAAGTTATTGATTACTGGCGATATACATGGCAGAAATGATGTGTTGCAAAAGGTATTAAAGAAAGAAAAAAGTTTCGACCTACATTTAAATACGGGTGACATCGGTTTAGATGTTGTAACCATAGAGGCAGCTAAAATGGTTGCAGTCAAAGGCAACAATGATTTTTATTTAGATTTGCCAACTGAACGTTTAATTGAGTTTCAAGGATTAAAAATATTATTAACACATGGGCACTTACAAAATGTAAAGTATGGATTAAATGAGCTCATTTTAATGGCAAAAGAAATGGATGCAGATATTTGTATCTTTGGACATACACATGATCCTTTTTATCGACGCATCGATAATATTATTTTTATTAACCCTGGTGCATTAACCGGTCAAAAAGAAAAAACATACGCAATTTACGAATCAGAGAAAGTGAGCATAATTAATGTTGATTGAAGATAAAATTATTAAAGTAGCAACAAAAGTATTTCAAGTAGAAGCTAAGGATGTTCGAATTGATTCAAGGTTTAAGGGTGGCATGAGTAATTATACATACTTAGTTTATGTAAATGATTTGCCATATGTGATTCGTATCATCGGTGATGGTGGTGAAGTACTGGTTGACCCAAGTATAGAAAAAAAGCATTTACAAATTATCCAGCAACTGCATTTAAACTCAGAAGTTGTTTACTTAGACACCAAAACTGGTGTTAAAGTATCAAAATATGTGGAGGGCACACCATTATCACTTGGCATGACAGATGATGATTACCCAAGTGTTGCAAGCGCCTTAAGAAAGCTTCATCAAGCTAAATTACCTGGTGAAGATTACGGTTTAAAAACACGTCTTAGACATTATGAAAAGTTACTAAAAAAACCACCATCTTCAACCTATTATGCATTAAAAATGCAATGGTTAAAGATGTATGATGCTTATTTTGTAAATCTTCCAAAAGTTTTATGTCATGGCGATGCACAGCGCTCAAACTTAGTGAAATCAAAAGAACAATTATATTTACTAGATTGGGAGTTTTCTGGGTTAAATGATCCTTTTTATGATATTGCATCATTTGGCAATATTGATTTCAAAGATGCAGAAAAATTACTGGCATATTATCTAGAGCGTCAACCCACACCACTTGAGATTGCACACATTCGTTTTTATAGAATGTTTCAAGTACTTCAATGGCATATTGTTGCAACCTATAAACATGAAATTGATTTATCTAAAAAACTTAATTTAGATTTTGAAATGATTGCGGGTAAATATTTAAATCTTGCAGCACATTTTTTAGACCAAATAAAGGATGTAGAAGCGTTTAAGTGAAAGAAATTCTAGAACTTCAACCAAGCCAAGAGGCTGTTGTTGAAATACTAAATTTTATACAAACAAAGACATTAACTGTTTTGGAACACCAAACAGTTTTTATCCATTTAATGAAAACATATTATGCTTTAGGTAATTATCCTAAAGTTGTTTCTGATGGTACGACATACCACGAACAAATTAGAAATGATAAAGAAAATCCAAAATTAGAAGCACTTTATGAACTTATTTATTTATGTGCAATAAAACTTGAAAAATTTGATATTGCATATCAATATATTCAATACCGTAAAAACATATTACCGGTAAATCAGCAATATTTAGCGCAACTAAATTTAATAGATTTTAAAAGAATTACAAATCAGGATTATACAATTGATATTGAAGAACTAATAAAAGATACCATTCCGGATGCAGTAAAACTGGGATTACTAAAAGAACTATTGGTACTTTATTTAAAACAAAATGAAGCAAATAAAGCATTTACTCTAATGGATGCTTTAAAGAAACTTGATTATGAGCAATCCTATATACCTTTGTATTTAAAAACATTACTTCAGTTAAAACTATATAATGATGCTAAACAAATAGCAAATCAATATCGTAAACATAAACTTTATGAGATGGATGCTTTTTTAGCATTACTTTATATATACATTAATGAAAACGATGAACATCGCTTAACTATATTAGATGCCGATTTTAGTGATAAATTAGAACATCAATCTATAGAGTTTAGGTTAGAAGCATACAATTTATTTATTGATTTTTATCAAAAAATT
>CAZRKJ010000144.1:0-2863 GCA_964600775.1 uncultured Acholeplasma sp. | reverse complement strand
TCGAGGTGGATATGCATATAATTCATCGAGTGGTTTAAATGCATGACTTATAATAAATAAAATAGGTAACATCATTAAAATAAGTATTGGTAATAAAACTGCGTAAAATTTTATTTGACTTTTATGAAATCTAGTAGGGTTAATCATTGCTCCAAAGTAGCTAGATTTTTTTCTTTTAAATTTCATTCTTTCTCACCTCCAAATAGCTTGTGAGCTATTCTAGAGAAGAACAACACTAAAACTAAAAGCATGACGCTAACTGCACTTGCATAACCCATTTCGAATCTTGCAAAACCATAATCGTTCATATGGTCTACGATAAGCCATCCTGCCATTTGTGGAGGCGGGAATGACAAGGTTAAAGCCGTTGCAATTCCGGCAGCATTAAATGTAGATACAATAGCCATCACTGCTCCAAATAGCATTTGTGGCTTCATTGAAGGTATTGTAATATAAAATATTTCTTGCCACCTATTTTTTAATCCATCAATATAAGCAGCCTCATATATTTCTTTATTAATATTTAAAATACCTGATAGCATAGCCAAAAATCCTATACCCATGGATGACCATAAACCTACAAAAAGCATTATAAACATAATTGCACTTGGGTCTTGTAACCACTGAACTGGCGTATTAATAATTCCTAAGTTTAACAAGATATTATTTAAATAACCCCTATTATCACCAGAGAAAATCACTCTCCAAACGACTGTCATCAAGACACCAGACGTAAGTGCAGGTGAATATATAATGATTGCACTTATTGTTCTCATTCGATGAGGTATTTGTGCCAATATCCATGCTAAAAAGAATGAAAGAGCATATCCACCTGGACCAATAATCAAAGCATATCTAATCGTTGTTGGTAATGCAAACTGCATGAAATCTGTATCTTGAGTAAGTAAGGTAATATAGTTTCTTAACCCCACAAAATCTGGAGAGTTAACTGTATCATAGTATGTAAACGATAATAAGATTGCAATCAGTATTAAAAGAATAACGAAAGTAAAGAAAAAGATTGTATAAGGTAAAATAAAGAAATATGACGTGTTAAAGTTCTTTTTAGTTAATCCATTTTTCGATATTGTCGTTTCTTGGAACGATGTATTCACGAACAATGACACCTCCTTCTATATACCTAAACTCTTCAAATTTACGTAATAACTCTCTGTTTATTCTAGGTATCGATTGATCAATAGCTACACGAGGATTCATTTTATCGATGACTATTTTATTCCAAATATTTGTCAGTTCTCTTTCGACTACATAACTTCCTGGAGTTACAGCAGGAATTCTTGACCATCTTGCTTGTTCTAGGGACTGAATTTTTACTCTCTCATCCCAAATTGAATCTTCTAATGCCTCTAGATTAGCTGGGAGGAATAAAAATCTTTCCCCCAATACCATTTTGATGTTTTCTAAATATTTAGTTTGAACTTCGGCACTATTCCACCATTTAATCAATTCAAATCCTTCATCTTTCATATTTGAATTTTCAAACAAGATGCTTGCTTTTCCATAACTAGGTGCCCATCTTGCAACTTCTTCTAAATCATCATCATATACACCTGGTATTGGTAAAATATCCCATTGACCAGCAAGCTCTGGTGCTGCATATTTTAATTGTAAATATAAGTCAATTGATGCAATTCCTAAAGGTAATGAGCCTGATCTAAAATGCTCAAAGAAATTAGGTACTTGTTGAGGAAGATTATAAATATTAAATATATCTGTCATAAACGTAATTGCTTCTATATTACTTTCTTCGTTAAAGGTTGTAGACATGCCGTTTTCATGATATATTTCTCCACCAAACTGATAAATAAATGGTGCTGTTAACCCAAAGCCTTTATATGCTCCTTCACCACCAAGAGGATGGAAAAAATTCATCTGATAGCTTTGTAAAATAGGTAGCATTTTTATAACATCCTCCCATGTATCAGGCGCTGACAATCCTAAAAATGAAAGTATATCTGTACGATAAAACAACAACGACAACCCTTGTGTTTCAGGTATACCATAAACACCTTCTTCAAAAATCATAGGTGTAAAATTATTAGGGTTATATGGTTTTACCATTTCACTGAAATCATCATATAGACTTAGGTCGGCAAGCATACCACGTAATGCATATTGATAGGGTTCCCATGAATCAATAGACAATACAACATCTGGGTTAGTTCCGGTTGCATTATTTAAAATGATTTTTTGTGTATTAGGCATGACGCTTAACTTGACATCAATTCCACTATTTCTAGTAAATTCATCATCAATCATGTTTTGCATAATATCTAAATATAGTGCAGATTGACCAATCCATACTTCTAATATCTCATCATTTGGATTAGATGTGATTCGATATCTTTGATCAAAGAATGAATAGACAAATGATTGAATAGAAAACCAAATATTTTTAAAAATATTTACATTTGCTTTGTCCAATACTGTCTCATTAGAATAAAAATTCATATAGTCGATGGTCAATGGTTGTATATTCATTTGATTAATGGCGTCACCAATTAACTGATATGCTGAACCACTACCGATATTTAGCTCTGCTAATTTATTTGGAATTCTATTTGGATGTTTAGCTAAACGCTTCAACTGTCTTGATGCAATCAACAAAGTAGATACACTGGCTGCTCTATTTTCACTAGGCGTCATATTATTTATTTCTTCATATATTTCTTCTAATTGACTTGCAGCTTCATTAAATTCATCTGCTATAGTTGGTATATATTTCAAAATATCCCAGTCGATCAAAACATCTTGAGAATTACCCGTAATTTGAGCAACAGCTAAACCTAAACTGTTAATTCGGTCCATAATTGTATTTAACTCTGCAATGTAATCTGTTAAA
>CAZRKJ010000143.1:0-2921 GCA_964600775.1 uncultured Acholeplasma sp. | reverse complement strand
AGGTATGCAAATTCTCATAATGCTCGTAATGCACATGCTCACGCAAGATATTTACTAAGCTTGAAAGAATATGAAGAAGCTAAGATTGTTGCAAAAAAAGGCTTTGATTTTGCACCAAACAACGGTCCTCTTAAAACATTATATGCCAAAATACAAAGTGAAATAGATCCTAACTATGTATCAATATCCAAAATTAATGAAGCAAGAATGGGGATTTTCTCCAATGCATCAGATGATGTTCTAAAAAAGGTCGTAAAAATAGCTAGCAAAAAGGATAAATAATAGTATTTACATTACAGTTACCCTAGTTTCTTAAAAAAGTGTTCTAGACTCATTATTAAGTATTAGTAAATCCCTTAATTATATTCTGAATATGCACGAGATTATAAATTGGTGAAAACATTAGTAAGGATTTTTTTGAATACTTACTTGATATAAAACTTTATCAAATAACTTATGATTTGTTAAAATAGTTAAAAATATATATAATAAATGGTTAAAGATATCACTAAAGCTGCAGAATCTGGCAAAGAATCAGGCTTAACTGAGGATTAGTTTGCATTCTATGAAGCACTATCATCAAATATGACAGCAAAAGAAGTCATGGGAACGGATATTTTGAAAGAAATTGCAAAAGAACTGACTGGAATATTAGAGATTCTGTTAGAGAGAAGATTAGGTTTGAAATTAAAGTTCTACTCAAAAAATATAATTATCTACTAGATAATCCATAAGAACCAAACAAATATGATAAGTCAGTATAATTGATTATGGATTAAACAGAACTTTTTTGTGAAATTTTTTTAGATTGAGCTATAAACAACCCATATATGAGAAATAGGGGAGGATATTTTGAAAAGCTACCATAGAAGATAAACAACAAGAATTGGTGTATTTGTTGTCAAATGAATCCATTCCAGGATGGGTGAAAATCGGTAGAAAAAATGCAATTGATCGTAGGTTAAAAGAACTTTATAATACATTTGTACCATTGCCATTTAGAGTTGAAGAAATGATTGAAACTAGTACTTATTAAAAATCAATGCAGACAGAAAAGAGTATTAATAGTTTTATACATGCATTAAACATGTTAAATACGATTGGTAGTGATACAATAAATGACTTCACAATACTTCAAATATAAACCAAATTGAATCAAATTGGCTGAAACTTAAAGGACAATCTAGTGGTGTTACCTGGATATATATATGCATGCTCAGTGGTGATCAAAAAAATTTAAAGATGATACGCATATTTATAACTTCTTTACAAAGAAACTCGGTTATTCTTTAAAGTCTGGAAATGATTACGATAATCTAGAAAAACTGTTTTTGAAAGAACATAAGAAGGTCGTTTCAAAATATCCAGATATCACAGTTCCAGTATTAGACCATATGATATGGAAGTTATTTCTGGTAATTTATAAAGAAAGCGAAAAAATATATGAATGATCCAAAAATTGATATAAACCTTATACTGAAAAAGCTAAGAAGTAAGAGAAAAGTCTTTCACTCAGAAGCTGATTTTCAGTTTGAACTAGCTTGGAATATAAAGGAAATCTATAACGAACGTGCAAACATTAGACTAGAGTATTGCACCATCAATGAAAGTGGAATAAATCAATACATTGATATTGTTGTTATTATGGATCACAAACATTTTATTCCAATCGAATTAAAATATAAGACTAAATCATCAGAAAATACAATAGTAGACAACAATGAAATGTATAACTTAAAATCTCAAGGTGCTCAAGATTTAGGTAAATTTGATTATCTTCATGACATCGAAAGAGTGGAGTCTTTTAAATCTTTGTATGGCTTTTCTGAAGGTTATTGTATACTTTTAACTAACGATGCGTCTTATACTAAAATACGTGACAATAATACACGTAATAAAGAGTTTAATATAGGCCATAATCAAATCAAACATGGCACTTTGCGTTGGAGAAGTGATTCCAGTATCTATACAAAGAAACATAGGAAAGAGTCTATAATCTTGGATGGAAGTTATGAGATGAAGTGGGATACTTATTATGATTTCAACAATGGTAAAAATTCTAAATTCTTTATACTTGTTACAACCATTTATTAGTATTAAATAATGTTCTACATAGGGCAAATTTATGCAAAAACGACCATAATACGATTTAACATGAGTCCATACATTAACAAATGATTATTATTAATATCTTAAGGTTAATCTATCTAAGCATGATAAAATGAGTATATATTCCTATATAAAGGGGGCTATTATGAAAGTCATAACAATCGGTGAACTGTTAATAGATTTTATACCTAAAGAAAAAGGTGTAGACCTAAAGGGTGTCAACAACTTTTTAAAACATGCAGGTGGTGCACCTGCAAATGTTGCTGCAGTTGTTGCTAAACTTGGTGGTGAGTCTATATTCTTAGGTCAAGTAGGTCAAGACAGCTTTGGTGTATATGCAATTGATAAATTAAAATCATTTAATGTAGATACGAAGCATATCCACCAAACATCTAAAAGACCAACATCATTATCATTTGTTAGTTTAACAGATGATGGTGAAAGAGATTTTATCTTTTATAGAAACCCTGGTGCAGATGAACTTTATGAACCAAGTATGCTACCTAAAGAAGTTTTTAAACAAAACATCTTACATTTTTGTTCTGTATCTTTAACAGATTATCCAATTAAAGATGCACACTTAGAAGCTATCCGTCTAACTAGACAAAACAATGGTCTAGTTAGTTTTGATCCAAATATTAGATTATCCTTATGGCATGACCATAAGAAGTTATTAAACCGTGTATATGAGTTTTTATATTTAGCAGACATTGTTAAAGTATCTATTGATGAGTTAGCATTTCTAACTGGTTTTGATAATGAAGCAATCGCTATTAAGTCCTTATTTGTTGGTTCTGTAAAGGTTGTTATTG
>CAZRKJ010000142.1:0-3043 GCA_964600775.1 uncultured Acholeplasma sp. | reverse complement strand
GGTGATTATAGTCTGCTTGTTTTGATGAAACTTTTAAAACAATAACTAGCATTAAACTTATAAATATATCAACAAATGAGTTTATACCATCACTAAACAAACTTTCTGATTGACCTAGATGTCCAAATATTAACTTAATAGTTGTTAGTATCATGTTGCCTACTAAACTAATCAACACAACACGTTTTAATATGTTCTTTCTCATTTTTTACCTTCTAATCATACGTTAAGTAACTAAACTTAGTGTATCGAATTTGAATTAACATATATTATTCTATCATACAAACGATTTGTTAATATCTATAAAATTTTAAGACTATCCTTTAATACTTCTATCTCATCAAACATTGTTTCTATGACTTCTTTTACCGTTGAAACCTTTTTGACAAGACCAGCAATTTGTCCGGCCATAAATGATCCATTTTCAATATCCCCATCTACTACTGCTTTTTTTAGAGAGCCTAAAGTAAGATGTTCAAGTGTTTCAAAAGACGCACCTGATTTAATCAAATCTATGTACTTTGTAGCCATTACATTGTGAATAACGCGTACTGGTGCTTTTTCACTACCTGTAACAACGGTTGAAGTATCGGTAGCATCGATAACAAGTTGTTTAAAGTTATCATGTATTGGACATTCTTTAGTCGCAAGTAATACGGTACCAATTTGTACACCTTTAGCTCCTAATGCAAATGCTGCTACTACACCACGCTTATCTGCAATACCGCCAGCCGCAATTACTGGAATGCTTACAGCATCCGCTATTTGTGGAATCATTGCCATTGTAGTTAGTTTACCAATATGTCCACCAGCTTCCATGCCTTCAGCAACAACTGCATCCGCACCATTATTCGCAACTCTGATTGCTAACTTTGCTGTAGGAATTACAGGTATGACAACCATGCCAGCATTTTTCCATGCTGCCATATATGGAACTGGATTACCAGCACCAGTTGTTACAACTTTCACCTTTTCATCGATGAGAAGTTGCGCGATTTCAGGTGCATGTGGACTCATCAACATAATGTTTACACCAAATGGTTTATCGGTTAATTTTCGGCATTTATGTATTTCATTTTTAACCCATACTGCATCATTTCCACCCGCTCCAATTAAACCTAAACCACCTGCATTTGAAACTGCAGCAGCAAGTTCAGCGGTTGCGATGTTTGCCATACCACCTTGAATGACTGGATACTTAGTTCCTAATAACTTACAAATGTTATGCATCTTGAACCTCCTTTTTAGGTGGCATTACAACTGCCTCCCCTATCACAACTTCTTGATTGTGTTGATTTGTAGCAACTGTTTTTAAAGTAACTCGGTTTTTAACTAAATCTAAATTAGTTACCACTACTTTAATCTGAACAGTATCACCAATAAAGACTGGTTTTACAAATTTCGAATCTTGTCTTAGATAAATTGTACCAAGTCCTGGTAATACAGTACCAAGTACTGTTGAAAATAAGCCAGCGACTAGTCCACCATGTGCAATACGTTGTTGAAAAATTGAACAGCTTGCGTATAAATCATCTAAATGTACTGGATTCATGTCACCAGTAACCCCTGCAAATATATGTACATCTGCATCAGTAATTGTTTTACTTAGCAATGCAAATTGACCTACATACATTTGTTCTATCGTTTGTCCATGCATATTAAATACCTTCTTTCTAAAAGATTAAATTATATAAATAAGAATTGTTTTTACACCTTAATCTTAACCCTAAAAAATCCCATTGTCAAGCAATGTTATAATTAAAAATGAATATATATTCATGTAAGCGAATTCATCTAAAAATATGTGATTTAGTAAAAAAATGTACCCGTTAAAGTACATTTTAATTCACTAATGATTAACCTAGTGCAACATCAAGAATCATCATTATGATGAACCCAATCATAAAACCTAGTACAGCATAATGTGTACCCGAATTTGTATTTTCTTGTGCTTCAGGTATAAGTTCTTCAACCACAACATAAATCATTGCGCCTGCAGCAAATGTTAACGCATAAGGTAATATTACCGACATTGATGTAACAAGAACAGCACCAATTACAGCAAATATCGGTTCTACAATTGCACTTGCTTGTCCCCACATGAATGCTTTCTTATTGCCCATTTTCTCATGAGATAATGGAATAGATACTGCAGCACCTTCTGGAAAATTTTGAATACCAATACCAATTGCAAGTGCAATAGCAGATATTGTTGCAGCTTCTACATTTCCTGTTGTAGCACCTATGGCACCGAATGCAACCCCAATTGCTAAACCTTCCGGAATATTATGTAGTGCAATAGAAAACACTAATAATATAGAACGTTTCATTTTAGTTGATAAACCTTCTTTCACTTTAGTATTACCAAAGTGAATATGCGGAATAATCTTATCAGCGGCATATAAAAATATACCACCTAATGCAAATCCAATTGCAGCAACCAACCATGCAATCAAACCTTGTTCTTCTGCAACTTCAATACCAGGTGCAAGTAGTGACCAAAAGCTTGCTGCAACCATTACCCCTGCAGCAATTCCATACATCATACCCAATACATTCTTACTAATACTCTTAAAGAAAAAGACTAATGAGGCACCTAATGCTGTAACAAACCAAGTGAATATACCACCCAATAGGGCTTGAACCCATAGATCTAAGCTCATGAACCAATTTAACATATTTAAACTCCTTGAAATCAATTTTATAAAATATATTATATCATATTTTTCTAAATTGTTAAGTACATACTTAAAAATAAATTATTAATATGGTTAATTAATACACTAAAAAAAGCAAATCCTAAACTTATATAGTGTGATTTGCTTTTTATTAGATTATTTCTCCAAATATTTTTTCTGTTATGATTGCTGTTAAATCAAGTGTTTGGTCATTAAAACTTAAAGTCATCAACTTAGAGTATTCATCAAGTGCCAACACTTTTAGTTCTATACCTAAATTTAAATGATTATTATCCAAAAAATCTAGTAATTTTCTTTGATCTAGTACACGTTTTACCTTGAATCTATCACCTATTTTAGCACTA
>CAZRKJ010000141.1:0-3055 GCA_964600775.1 uncultured Acholeplasma sp. | reverse complement strand
GTATGCAAGTGATCTATCTGTATGATCTTGATTTGTTTGAACAAAATTAAATCTTGCATTAATTTCTGTCATGTTATCCATTCTTAAACCCTGATAAGTTTTGCGTATATGGATTAAAGCTTTATGGTATTCGAATACATCATTATATTCAAGTTTTCTGTCCCATCGTAATTGGTTGACACTATCTGGAGACTCATAAGAGTTGTGTTCAAAGCCACCAGTTGGTAAAGGTTTAGAACGTAAGAACTCTGTACCTGCATGTAGGAATGGAATACCCATTGAAGTTAAGACAATCGCATTCGATTGTACTTGAGCATGTTTAACTTCTGCTAGTGGTACACCTGATGAACGTAACTTATCATGTAATGTTAAGTTATCGTGTGCTTCTCCATAAACAACATTTTGTATTGGAGAATTTGTAAATTGGTCAGTTGCACCTTTAATACCACGTCTTAAATCTTGCATCTTATCAAAGTCCATAGAACCTTGTACAAAACCACCACCAGAGCCATCCGGTGTACCTTTTAATGCATTTCTATATAAGTCATTAAATGCACCAACACCACTATCTAGTTTTCTAATTTGTGTACGATCCCAACCATTTGTATTGGTCATACCAGCAGCAATACTACCATCAATTAAAGTATCCCCACCAGCCCATGGTTCACCATAAATGATAATCGTTGGATCAATTTCATTTAAGGCTGTACGGATTGCATTCATTGTTTCAATATCATGCAAACTCATTAAGTCAAATCTGAAGCCTGATAATTTATATTCGGTTGCTAAAAAGACTGTAGAATCTACCATAAATTTACGAACCATACTGCGTTCTGAAGCTGTTTCATTACCAGTACCAGAACCGTTTTGGAAGCCACCTTGTGCATTCAATCTATGATAGTAACCTGGAACGATTTTATGGAAGTTTGAACCTTCAGATTCGCCTGTATGATTATATACAACGTCCATAATAACACGGACATCTTTATGATGGAACGCTTGAACTGCTTGTTTAAATTCATAAATTCTAACATTACCATCAAATGGATTTGTTGCATATGAACCTTCTAAAGTATTGAAGTGATATGGCATGTAACCCCAGTTGAAAATATTTTGCGTGCTTGGATTTTGAAATACTTCTACTTCATCAATATATCCAAAATCAAAGATTGGTAATAAATGTACTGCATTAACACCTAATTCTTCAATATGATCTAGACCTGTTGTAACAGTTGTACCATTAGCAGTATATGTTGTACCGGTTTCGGTCATACCTAAGAACTTACCACGATTTGCTTCAGTACCTTCCCATGAACTATGGCTTGTTAGATCTCTAACATGTAGCTCCCATATAATATAGTCAGTAAATGTTTGAATATTGTTCGGTCTTGAACTAAAGTTCCAATATAATGGGTTTGTTTGATCAAAATCAACAACCATACTTCGTAGACCATTTGCACCTGTAGAATAACTATATGGATCTGTAACTTCATGTGTTACGCCATTATTCGTTACATTGAACGTATAATATTTAGAAGCATAATTACCTTCTAGAATAACTTCCCACACACCATTTTCAATTCGGTTCATTGGATGTGTATCAACAGGTTCTAGTTCTTCTGATGGATCACCTAATCGATTGTATAATGGATGACCTTGATTATAGATATTTAATGAAACGGTTTGAGAAACTGGTGCCCATAATCTAAAAATCGTTTGATTTTTACCATAAATTACGCCAAGTTCACCATCATATGTAAATGCAGCTTCAAAATCTGGTGTATCATAAAGATTTTGAAGTGAAACAGTACGTCTTGCTGTAGAGTCAGCAAATACAACTTCTACATCATATTGTTTAGTTAAATCTATTGTAATACCTGTTATTGTTTGTTTTAAATTAGAATTAAATGATCCGGTTGCAATTTGCACATCGTCTTCAAAGACTCGATAAATTGAAGCAGGATGTGTTAAGTCTAATACAATATTTCTTTGTTGGTTAAATGCTGTAAATAAAATATTTGGTCGATAATCCGGAATATTATTTGCTAAGTCATCATCACTTAAACCAATACGGACATCTGCTTGAACAAAATAAGCATGGACTTTACCATTTTTTAGTTGCATATCTGCTAATCTAAAGAATCGATCACCACCTGGTTCTCTGTATCCATCCCAAGCGCCTTGTTTAATAATGATTCCCCATCTAGTTGTATCTTGATAGCCTTCTGATTCTAAGTTAACTTCATAATAAGCACCAAAGTCTCCAACATTACTGTTAGAAAAGTTAAATTGCTTACCACCTAAACCAGTAGGTTCGTTTTGCCATAACCAGAAGTTATAGCCTGTATAGTTGCCATCGTACCTAAAATAATGGACAACAAGTGTATCTGGACGTTCATTAGCGTAAGTTACAGAAAGTGCTAATACGCTCGTAAACATAATCGTTAATATAAATAATATTAATTTTTTCAATGTAATAATCCTCCTAGACTTCAAATATAACATATTTTTAAATCTTTAAATACTTCAAATGATAGCGTTTGCATGAGAAACCGTTTGCATAATGAAGTATACATAATTAACAAAGTTGGACTATCGGATTATATAAAATCCATACAGTCCAACTCTTCTTTAATTATGTTATTAGTGTTTATGTTGTTGGCACATAGTTTCCATTTGCTTGACTAAATAACCATGAAACTGAATCTGCAAATCTTGAGCGCCATGCTGATTCATTATGCCCTTGACCTTGTACAACTTGAGCAAATACATTATCCATAGGGTAATCTGCTTCACTTAGTTCTTGAACTACGATCGGAATATATGTATGTAATGATTCTTCACTACCTGCATCAATTATAAGTCTTGGTAGTTGTGCTGTTGTATCTAATGATGAAATAAATTCATTTCTTGCAACCTGTGTATTGATTTGGAATGATGTTGAAAATGCACCAACCATACCAAATACTTCCGGGTAAGATAATCCAATATAGAAACTAATAAACCAACCATTGAACCTCCCGCAACCCTTTGTGTGTGCCCTTTAGGGTTTTGT
>CAZRKJ010000140.1:0-3073 GCA_964600775.1 uncultured Acholeplasma sp. | reverse complement strand
CATTGAGTGTTAAGGTATAACTTGTCGCAGATGATGCCTCAATTGGTTGTGGTATAACAAATATTGCTAGAATAAGCAATAATATTAATATGAGTGTTCGCTTAAATAGTCTCATCATACACCTACTTAATTCCCGCATGTGCCATGGTATTCATGACTCGGGATTGCATAATTATAAATATAAATAAGTTCGGTAAGAACATGATTAATCCGGCAGCTGCAGCCATACCAACCCCAGCAAGTGCTGAACCTGTATTTGCAAGTGCAAGTGTATTTAAGTAAAATGCAAACGACTTCATAGATTCATCTTGAATATAAAGACTAGATGCCTCAATAGCACCCCAAGTTGCTTGGAAGGTTAAAATTGCAACAGTCGCGATTGCATTTTTGGTTAATGGATAAATAATCTTAAATAGTATTTGTAAATCCGTTGCACCATCAATACGTGCTGCTTCAATAAGAGGATCAGGTATTTGATCTATAAATTGCTTCATCAAGAATACATTGACTGGTACTGCTAAGTATGGCAGTATGTGCACTAATGGATTATTGTTTAAGCCTACTTGAACAATAATAAAGTATGTAGGAATAACAACTGCTGTACGTACAAACATTAATGCTGTTTGGTTTAAACCAAATAAAGCTTTTTTTGCTCTAAATTGTTTTTTAGATAATACATAACCAGTCATGACACTTAAAAAAATTGTTAAGAACACTAATACGATTGTGATAAACAGTGTATTAAATAAATAACGTATAAGTGGCACTCCAGTGGATGTAGCGGTTCTAAATAATTGATTAAAGTTGTCAAACGTAGGGTTTTGAACAAAAAATCTTGGTGGAAATAAGAATAGTTCGTCTAGTGGTTTAAATGCTTGATTAAAAATAAATAACACAGGTAGTAGCATAAATACTGCCATTGGGAGTAAGAATATATAAAAGGGTATTTGCGATTTGCTAAAACTTGTAGGATTAATTTTAGTGCCTTGAAAACTCATATTTATACCTCCTAATCCCTTTCTGCAAATAATCTATAAGCTAATTTTGAAAAAGCCCAGATTATTAACAATAAGACAACACTTAAAGCAGCTGCATAGCCCATTTCATACCTAATAAAGCCATAATCATCGATATGATTTGTGATCAACTGCGCTGAATTTTGTGGTGTTGGATTGGATCCAGATAATGCAACCCCAATATATCCATTTGTAAATGTTGCAACAATTGCCATAACAGCACCAAATAACATTTGAGGTTTCATCATTGGAATTGTTACATGCATAACTTCTTGAAATTTATTACGAATGCCTTCAATGTATGCAGCTTCATAAAGCTCTTCATTGCCATTTAATATACCTGCAAGCATCGCTAAGAAACCAACGCCCATACTACTCCAAAGCGCAACAACAATGACAATAGGCATTAAATACTCAGGAGACTGTAGGAATTGAATTGGACGATCTAACATACCCATATCCATCAAGATTGCATTAATGTAGCCTGATTCATCACCAGAAAATAATGTACGCCATACAACTGAAATAAATACGCCACCAACCATTGAAGGTGAATACACAGCAAGTGCAATAATTGTTCTAGGAACTTTCTGAATCTGAGCAAGCATCCAAGCTAACAAAAATGATAGAATATATCCGCCTGGACCAACAATTAATGAAAACATTAATGTATTTGGCAATATGTATCTTAAGAATACAGGATCTTGTGTAAAGATATTAATAAAATTAATTAAACCTAAAAATGACGGAATTTCAATAACATTAAAGGATGTTAGTGATAAATATATTGCCATAGCAACTGGCAGTGCGATAAATAAACTAAAGAGCAACACATATGGCAAGAGCATGAAAAACACAGTTAAGCCATCTTTAAACTTAGCATTCATTTGACTTTGTTTCTTTAATTTAATCGTTGTATCCATGATAGCCTCCTGATGCAAGTAACATCTGCTCTCTGACCCAATGAATATCTCGAATAACATATGGTCTTAGTACTTCACCATTTGCATCTAAGAATCCAAATTCGATCATCTTTTTACGCATTTCACGATTAATAACTATGGTATATCTATCGATTGCAATACCAGTAGGTGTACCATCAAATACTGCTGTGTTCCAAATATCAGATACGGAACGTTCAAGCATATATTGACCTGGAGTTCTTGGAACGTCAATTAACCATTTAATTTGTTCAAGTATGACATCTTTATGTGCTTCTGGGAATGGTGATTCAATAAACGCATTAATATTACCTGAAATCCATGCATATGTAGGTCCGTATGTAGATTGTAGGTTAAATGAGAATTGTGATTGAGTCTCTGTACTCATCCACCATTTTAAAAATTCCCATGAATCTTCAGGTGATTGCGTATTTTCCATAATCATACCAGCGGTACCATTTGCAATATAATGACGGTTTGTACCAGCTTCAGTTGTAATACTTGGATATGGTGCAATTTCCCACATACCAATAAGTTCTGGTGCAGCATTTTTAATTAATTGGTAATCTGCAAAACTTGCAATACCTATTGGCAATGTTGCATATCTAAATGAATTGTAGAATGAAACTACTTTCTCTGGTAATGCATAGTTGGTAAATAATTGATTTAAGAATGTTAGACCAGATACAGCTTCACTGCTGGCAATATTGGTTCTAAGTCCATCATCTGTATAGATATTGCCACCATATTGATATATAAACCCTGATGTTTGATAGAACCATTTAATAGCAACCCCACCTGCAATTGGATGATAGAAATTCATGCCGTATTTTTGAAGTTCTGGTAAAATTTGGATAACTTCATCCCAAGTATCAGGAACCATGAAATTTAATGCATCAAATATATCACGACGATACATAACAACATTAAAATCTAATGTTTCAGGAATTGCGTACGCTTTATCATTTAAAATATAAGGAATAAATGCCCCTGGTGCAAACTGACTTGCAAACTCCCAATAATCAGGGAAACTTGATAAGTCATATGCAGCATTACGTATCGCTAAATCATATGGCATGTAACTTGCAAGCCCTAATGCAACATCGGGTTGCTGAT
>CAZRKJ010000139.1:0-3157 GCA_964600775.1 uncultured Acholeplasma sp. | reverse complement strand
TGCAACAAGTTGCCGCTATTGGATAATTCAACATTTCTCAATCTTTGACACGCACAAAAGGCACAGTCAAGTGCCGTAGTGCTATCTTAGGTGTAGCGTAGAGACGTTTGGACCATTTATACCAAACATATACGGTTTAGTGTATTGTATGCTTAATTATTGGATTTGTAAATAGCAAATGATAACTTTACACAATTGAAAGTATTTCTTTTAACTCAAGTCTCTCCTTTACTCTTGGTTTATCGTTTGCATAACCAAATAGAATAATGATATGAATTTTTTCATTTTTTAAAGACGGAATGTGTGTTTTCACATGATCATCATCAAAGGAACCAATTAAACACGTTTGAATGTTTTTATTTGCTGCAGACAATAAAATATGTGAACTCACACTCCCAACATCAAAACTATAATAATCGTGTCTTTTATAAGAAGGTATAAATTTTCGATCTTCTGTTGTAATGATAACCATTCCACCCGCGTCTTTAGTAAATTCACTCAAATCACTTGTAATCTCTTGTCTTATATTCACATCTTCAATTAACCAAAAGTGCCAAGGTTGACTGTTTCTTGCAGATGGCGCAAGTTTTGCTTCATCTAAAATCTCTAACAAAATGTTTCTATCAACTTTTTCACCAGAGAAATTTCTACATGATTCTCGTTTTAAATATAAATCCAATAAATTCATAACCTTACCTCCAACTTTATTTTACCCTAAACTATCTATTAATTCAAAACTGTATAAATATAAAAAAACATATAGCTTTGAACTATATGTCTTTTTATTTGTATTATTTGCGTAATGAATACAATATTGGCTATTATAATATGTTATTATTTTTAATATAAATGTCTATTATGAGATAATGATGCAGATTAGCACCCATCAATGCCACATGACAAGTTTTCAGGTTCTTCTATTTGTGATTCTTGATGAATTTGATCGAGTGCTTGTAAGAAATATTCTTTAGGTTGACCTCCAGATATACCATACTTTTTATCTATTACAAAAAAGGGCACGCTATTAATACCTAAACTATGAGCTTCTTTTACATCGTTTTCCACGTCATTTAAATAATCATCACTTTCTAATAGCTTTCGTACCTCATCTTCATTTAATCCATTTGATTGTGCAATGGTAAGCAAATCCTCTTTATTAGATAAATCAGCACCTTCTGTAAAATACCCTTTTAATAATGCATCCATTAAGTTTTTACTATCTGTCTTTGTTTGTGCATATTTATAGAGTCGATGTGCATCAATGGTGTTTGTCATTTTCATAATATCGTAATTAAATGTTAAGCCGCTTGTTTTAGCATGATTTTGAATTTGATTTAATCTTGCTTTAGCATCCTCAACTTTCATGCCATGACTTTTTGCAAATAAATCATACGCATTTAGATCGGTATGCTTAGGTGCATTTGGATTTAATTGAAACGACTTATAAACAATAGTTACATCGTCTTTATGTGCAAAATCTTTTAACGCTTGTTCTAAATTCGTTTTACCAATATAGCAAAATGGGCATGCAAAATCTGAATAAATTTCTATTAACATAATCATTCCTCCTATTAACCAAACCCATTTTAACAAAGTATCTTAGTAAAGTCTTATAATATGCTTACACCTATAAAAAGACCCCTTAACGCATCGCTTAAAGGGTCTTAATTTAGTAAACTATTACAAACTGTACACTTTTAGGTATAGGGTTTGTTTCATTTAGAAAACTTTTAATTTCTGTGTCATCTGGCAGTAATGAAATATATTCTCTAGAACCAATCAATTGATACATACCTTCATAAAAACTTATTGCTTCGCCCGGTTGTCTTAAGGATAGACCTTGATCGAGTTCAATAAACGCATATAGTGGTGCAGCTAATGTAGGTATTTGTAGTTCATTTTCACCAAGTAACATAGAAAGCATCATTTTATTTTGAGTTAACTCTGGAATATTAAACTGGGTTAAAGCCTGGGTTAATACATTGATTAATCCTGGGTTTTCTTGGCTACCTTCAATGCCATCTAAATACGCAATGGTGGTTTGAAACGCTTGAATGCCTTCTGGATCAGTCACGTTTATTAAGGCTTGCTTGAGACTTGATGAATACTGGATAAACTCATCGTTTAAACTTGATAATAAACTACCTAATTCAATGGTTATATCTAACATCTCGATGATGGTTAATATGTCTTTAGTCATCGTATGCTCATACAATTGAAACGATTTAATTAATGTAAGGTTGCTTTGTTTAAATGCGGTGATTTGTTCATCTAATAAGGTTAGCGCTTGAATCATTTGATTTTTATTCTTAATGATATTTTCTAAATCACTGGAAGCACTTGCCATTAACGTAACCGTTTGTTCAATTTTTTCGATTTCTTCAAGTAGTTTAGCGACATGTTCATACGCATCACTATAGTTATTTATTCTTTGTTTGTATGATTCAATCTTAGGCAAATGTATTGATAAATAGGTGTTTAATTTGTTGTTTAGTTCTTGAAGGGCTAAAAACTTAGATTGTAAATTGGAAACGTGTGGGAGGATAATTTGCGTTTCAGGTGTTGTAGCGTATTGAGCTGGTTTTAGTAAATCATTGATAACTGTTTCATTAAACATTGTTGAAAACTGACTAAACGCTGTCATAGATGCTACATTATCAAAACCACTTAATAGCGCAGGGTGTAGTGTATTTATGAGCATATCTAAATTTTGAAGTTCTATAACGCCCGTTTTTATTACACCAACGCTACTAGGTAACGCTTCAATATTATTAAAACTTTCTAAATCAATAGGTAAGGCATTTAACATATCAAACGTTTGTAGGGCTATTTGAACGTTTTCTAGGGTAAAGTTTTTACTGTCAAGTTCAATCGTAAATGTTTCACTTTTACTAGGCATAACCATATAAACAAGGGTTTGTGTTTTACCAACTAACATGCTTGCACTAGCGCCTTTAGAGGAGGTTATTTTATGTTGTTCTATATTTAGAGGTATTTGTATTTGGGCAACATAAGGACTTTGATAATTGGATGTCACATTAAGTTCAATCTCAATTTTTCCTTCTTTGTTTAAAATATTTTCATAGCTTAATACATTGCCATCTAGTTTATAGAGAAATTCAAACGTAAAAGGGAGTTCATAGTTATTTTTATTTAA
>CAZRKJ010000138.1:0-3159 GCA_964600775.1 uncultured Acholeplasma sp. | reverse complement strand
TGCGAAAGCACCAAAACCTAAAGTATTAAGATTAACACTATCAGCTTGTTCACCAACAACAACTGTCGCATCAAATAAGTTTTCAAAGCTTACTCTAGCAGCATTTGCAGCATATTCTGTTATAGGATCATTAGCTGCACCTTCAGATCTTGTACCTGCAACAGAGATACCAGGAACCCAAGTTCTACCTAATGATGAAATGATTAAATCAGCAAGTTCGATTTCAGTGAAAGCATTAGAGCCTACAAAGTATAAATTAAATTCGATGTATCCTGTTGCTGGTGCTGCACCAGTTAAAGTATTTAAAGCAACACCGTCTTCAGATGTAAGATCCATAAACTCTGTAAATGAACTAGCATCTATAACATCTTGAATATCACTTGATAAAATTGTACTTACCCATGTAGATCCATCAAGAGAAACGTAGAACCCGTCCCCTGTTTGTACACTACCATTGAATGATTCTACTGTAGCAGTATTATTTACTGTGAACCATGCAAATACCCCTACGGATAATGCCACGCCTGTAAGTACTAATGCTAGTACTGACATAACTAATTTATTTGTTAATGTTTTCATAATTATTTCCTCTCCTTATATGGGAATTTTTTATTTTTTGTTTTTTTGTTACTTTTTGGCTTTTAACCTTTTATAACCTTAAGAATCTATATTGTGTGTTTCATCAAATCTTGCTGATCTTATACTTAAGCTAATCAGCAATCTATCATCTAGTATCGGATCAAATGCATCTGCATCCCAACCTTCTAACCAAATGTTAATCCGTGTCATACCTTGATAAATGTATATGCCATTATCTTGTGATATGAGATCTAACTGTGCAAGTAGACTATCTTTATCGATTGCTATATCATTTTGAAGTGCTGAGAACCTAGATAATCTAAATATCTCATTCTCTGGTGGTTCTGGTATTGTAAGCTCAACACCTAAACTTCTTCTAAAGTAATCATATGCACCAAATATTTTACCAAACCCTCTATATCTATCTTCGGATACATCATAGATAAATCTATGATCAGGATTTGGACTTTCATTAGATATTCTAACAGCATGACTCGCATAATACAAGCGATTTGTGCCTGCAGGGATGATTCCTGTGCCATTTTCAAATGGAATATTGTTTGTCCAATTATTTCCACGCGATGTAACAAATGTACCTTTAAGGCCGGGTGCTTGATCATATGTAGGATTTATGCGATTGGCTAGGTAAATATATTTTTGATGTGCATCCTCATTTGGATTATCACTTGTGAGTCTAAAGTAGAGTGGGAAAGATATGTAATCTACATTTCTTGTTGCTCTAGTTGTAGTCTCAAAGGGCCCTTTAAAGAAGTTTACGCCATCTTGACTTGTAATGGATGCTAACTTTGGATTTTGTCCAATGATACTTGTAAGCATCTCATTATCTATTGTCTTATGATATGTAAGACCATCTAATGACAATTCTATATTGTCATCCAGTGCAATACCAATTTCTATTGCCTCAATCATATTGGTTCTTGATAACTGGAACCAAGCAAATACTGTTGTTGATAGTGTGAGGGTAACAAATATAAATGATAGGAGTAACAAGTAGAATTTTCTATGCATCCTATTCACCCGTCACACTTAAGATCATATTCATTTTCATCGATCCACCAATAAGCTCATCTTCGGTGTATTTGCCAATCCCTGAAATTAAGTATTCTGCAAGATAACCATCAATCCAAACAAATACTGTAACCTTAGATACTTCACCGGCAGGTAAATCAAATATATTTGAATCTACTGCCACACTATTACTTCTAAACCTTAAGGATGTCACATCATTGATTCTAAATGGTTGAAACTCATATACGTCTGCAACCCCATCTACAACCACCATAATCCTTAAATGCTCTTCAATATGATTATTTAACTCTTCAAACACTATTTTGTAATTGATACGATTAATCGTTGCTGTTTGATTCATGTTTTTCACATAAAACGTAAATGCTATAACTTCTCTATCATTATCTCTTACATCCTTTAAATAATAACCATTTGTATCAACAGCATTTTGATAATGAAATGCCATAATACCTGCGTAAGATGCTTGATTTACAAATGCAAGCCCTGGATATCTAAGAATTGTCCTAGAATCCGTAAACTCAGGTGTTTCAGATATTCTAATGGAGTTCCCACTAAAATCTTCTACCCTCACTGAGTAATCACCAGTATTTTGTCCATAAAAAGATACAATACCTAGTGTGATCGATAAGAATCCGAACAATGGTATGAGTAGGAATATGTATTTAGATAGTTTGGATGTGCCACGAATTGCACTTTTAACACCCCAAAATTTTGTTGTTCTCATCTATTCATCCTCAATTTTTTAAAATAAAAACCAATTGCCCATTTCTAATACGTGCAACTGGCTGCCAATTTATTAGGCCCTATAGTTTTGCGTCATTAGGTTCCCCTAATTTTGCCAATAATTTTTCCATATTTAATTGTAACATATTGTCACATAATGTCAATATTTTATGTGCGAATTATAATATAAAATAAAAGCCAATTGCATTTATGCAACTGGCTGTCTTTTAATAGACCCTATAGTTTTGCGTCATTAGGTTCCCCTAATTTTGCCCTTAGATTATAATTCACATTAATTTTAACAGTATCAAAAGTAAATGTCAACTATTTTGTTTCATTTTGTTCTAAGTTTTTTTCATTACGTTCTTGTAATAGTTTTTTAGTATCTGAAACATTTAATGGGTTTGATAGGAAATATCCTTGTCCAAATGTAATTTTCTTTTCTAATAACATTTGAACAGTTTCTTTATTTTCGATACCCTGAGCAACTAATAATAGCTTTTTCTTATCAACAAACTCAACAATCATATCTATATACTTACGGTAGTTATAGTTTTGTTCTTGTTTAAAGAATGCACGTGAGAGTTTAATCATATCTATTTGGAAACGTTCAACTAAGTCTAGCACATCATAATCGGTGGTAGATATATCAATAGCAAGCTTAAACCCTAATGTTTTGATCTTAATTAAATTTCTTTGGAATAACGCATTATTTTTATATAAAGTAAAATCAGGAATTTCAATTGCGATATTGGATGCATCTTGACGATACTTTTCAACTAGTCTTTGGAAAACAGTAAAAGTCAT
>CAZRKJ010000137.1:0-3318 GCA_964600775.1 uncultured Acholeplasma sp. | reverse complement strand
AAATGTTTCGATCTCACGTTGAATATAGCGTTTAAGTGGTCTTGCTCCATATTGTTCATTAAACCCATTTTTAATAACATGTTTTTGAACATCTTCACCAAGTTTGATATATATTTGTTCGCCTGCTAATTTTATTTCTAGTTCATTTAGCATTTTTCTTGCAATATCCACTTGTACTTTAAAACCTAATGGATTAAACGTAATGATTTCATCAATACGGTTAATGAACTCAGGTTTAAAGGATTGTTTGATTAATTTATCTATTTGGTCTTTACTATCTTTAGAATTGTCTAAAAGATATTGTGAACCTAAGTTAGAAGTCATAATGATGACTGTATTTTTAAAATCTACAACACGTCCTTGACCATCAGTTAAACGACCATCATCTAGTACCTGTAGTAAGATGTTAAATACCTCTGGGTGTGCTTTTTCTATTTCATCAAATAATATAATAGCATAAGGCATACGTCTAATTTTTTCTGTTAATTGACCACCTTGATCATAACCTACATAACCAGGAGGTGCCCCAATTAATCTGGCAACACTGTGGGATTCCATATATTCAGACATATCTATACGAATCATATGATTTTCTGAGTCGAATAAGTTTTCGGCTAAAGATCTTGCAACCTCTGTTTTACCGACACCTGTTGGACCTAAGAATAAGAATGAACCAATTGGTCTATTTGGGTCTTTTATACCTGCACGATGTCTTAGAATTGCATCACTTATGAGTTCTAATGCATGGTCTTGACCAAGGACACGCTTAGATAAGTTTTGTTCTAGGGTTTTTAGTTTTTCACGGTCACCAGATACAAGTCTTGTAACTGGAATTTTTGTCCAACGACTAACAATTTCTGCAATGGATTCATCGGTTACTGTTTCAGTCAGTAGTTTGTTTTTGTTATTTGTTTGAGATAGTTCAGAAATTTCTTTTTCAATTGCTGGGATTTTGGAATATTGAAGTTCAGCCGCTTTTGAATAGTTACCCTCATTATATGCACTAGCTAGATCATTTTTAAGTGATTCTAGTTTTTCTTTTTTTTGTTTTGCTACATTGAGTTGAGATTTTTCTGCCTCCCAACGGGATTTTAGGTTTTTCTCTTCTATTTTTAAAGTATTAATTTCAGATTGTATTTTAGTTAATCGTTCTTTACTTAAAGCATCTGTTTCTTTAGATAAAGCAGATTTTTCTATTTCTAACTGAAGTAATTTTCTTTGAACGTCATCTAGTTCAACAGGCATTGAGTCTATCTCCATACGAATAGAAGCACATGCCTCATCAATGAGGTCAATTGCCTTATCCGGTAAAAAGCGGTCTGTAATATAGCGAGCAGACAAATTAGTTGCAGCAATAATTGCCGAGTCAGATATGTGTACACCATGATGCGCTTCAAAACGATCTTTTAGACCACGTAAAATAGATATCGTATCTTCCATTGTAGGCTCGTAAACGGTTATCTTTTGGAAACGACGTTCTAATGCCGAGTCTTTTTCTATATAGAGACGATACTCATTTAATGTGGTTGCACCAATACAGTGTAGTTCACCACGAGCAAGCATTGGTTTTAGAATATTGGATGCATCCATTGCACCATCTGCACGTCCTGCACCAACAATATTATGTAGTTCATCAATAAAGAGAATTACCTGACCATCACTTTCTTTAATTTTATTTAAGACAGCTTTAAGTCTTTCTTCAAATTCTCCTCTAAATTTTGCACCTGCAACAAGTTGTGCTAGGTCCAATTCATAAACTATTTTATTTTGTAGACTTATAGGTACATCCTTTTCAACAATACGTCGCGCTAAACCTTCAACAATTGCTGTTTTACCAACACCAGGTTCGCCAATTAAAACAGGGTTATTTTTAGTTTTCCTTGATAAAATTTTAATAATACGTCTGATTTCTTCATCCCGGCCAATCACTGGATCGATTTTACCTTCTTTAACTAAATCAACAATATTACGACCAAATTTCTTTAAGATATCAGGGTCTTTATTATAATCTTCCATTGGATTAAATTGCATGATTATTTCCTCCTATAACTTAATCTTCAAAGATATTATATTACGATGTTTTGGCACTGTCAAGTGTTGAGTGCTAATAATGTGATTTAACGCAAATCTTTTGATATAAACTACATAGTTTTGTATAATGTATCATGCAATCAAACATAGAAAGAAGTGAACATGATGCAAGAAACGTACAGAGTACTCTTATATTATAAGTATACACACATTAGTGATCCTGAAAAATTTAAAAATGAACATTTAAAATATTGTAAAGATTTAGGTATATTAGGGCGTATTTTAGTTTCACATGAAGGTGTCAATGGTACCTTATCTGGAACTTATCAACAAACAGAAAAATACATGAAAGATTTATCAGCAATCAAAGGTTTTGAAGATACCTTTTTTAAAATTGATGAAGCAGAAGGACATGCATTTAAAAAAATGCATGTACGTGTAAAAAAAGAACTGGTTAATTTAAGTTTAGAAGATGATGTAAATCCACTTGAAATCACAGGGACCCACCTCCAACCGATTGAATTTTATAAAAAGATGCAAGACCCTAATACAGTAGTTATTGATGCACGTAATGACTATGAATATGATTTAGGTCACTTTAGAGGTGCAATCAAACCGGATATTAAAAACTTTAGAGACTTACCGAATTGGATTCGTGAGCATAAAGAGCAATTTGAAGGTAAAGAAATTCTTACATATTGTACCGGTGGTGTACGCTGTGAAAAGTTTAGTGGTTGGTTACTTAAAGAAGGTTTTAACGTAGCTGGTCAGCTCTATGGTGGTATTCACCATTATGGTACGAGTAAAGATACTGAAGGTAAACTGTGGGACGGTAAGATGTATGTATTTGATGAACGTATTGCAGTAGATATCAACAAACATGAACATGTAATTGTGGGTCGTGATTTCTTTACAGGTGAGCCATGTGAACGTTATATCAATTGTGGAAATCCTGATTGTAATAGACAGTTTTTAGCAAGTGAAGCATCAGAAGCTAAGTATTTAGGATCTTGTTCACATGCATGCCGTATACATCCTAACAATAGATATATTACAAAGCATAACTTATCTGCATCGTATGTAAAAGACTATATTTCAAGTCTTGTGCCTAATGAGGCTAACCTGCAGTAATTAGCAAGTAAAAAAACACATAAACCTCATCATTGAATATTGTGTAATACCCTATATAGAAAACTAAACTATATAGGGTATTTTTATGATTGACTTTTACGATTTCAAAACGTATAATATAATAGCGCTTTGGCCCCGTAGCCAAGTGGTAAGGCA
>CAZRKJ010000136.1:0-3328 GCA_964600775.1 uncultured Acholeplasma sp. | reverse complement strand
TAACGTTGTTAGTAAACTTGGCGACAAAGCTACTGCAAGAGCAATTGCAAAAGCAGTAGGTGTACCTGTAGTCGAAGGTTCTGATGGTGTAGTTGCAGATAAAGAGACTGGATTAAAAATTGCTAAACAAATTGGTTATCCAATTATGATTAAAGCAAGCTCAGGTGGTGGTGGACGTGGTATTAGTGTTTGCCATAATGATGCAGAGTTTAGAAAAGCTTTTGATCTAACTTCAATGGAAGCTGAGTCTGCTTTTGGTGATAAATCAGTATACATTGAAAAATTCGTAGAAAATCCAAGACATATAGAAATTCAAATAATGGCAGATTCTCAAGGTAATGTTGTCCATTTATATGAACGTGATTGTTCAATGCAAAGACGTAACCAAAAGTTAATTGAAGAAGCACCATCCGCTATTTTAACGGATGAACTTCGTAGAAAAATGGGTCAATCAGCAGTCAAATTAGCAAAACATGTTGGTTATGAAAATGCTGGAACTATTGAATTTCTAGTAGATACAAGAAAAAACTACTATTTTATTGAAATGAATACCCGTATTCAAGTTGAACATCCAGTTACTGAGATGATTACTGGTATTGATCTTGTTAAAGAACAAATTAAAATTGCTTATGGTAAGCCATTAAGCTTTAAACAAAAAGACGTAAAAATTAATGGGCACGCAATTGAATGTCGAATCAACGCAGAAAACCCACTAAATAACTTTATGCCTGCTCCAGGTAAAATTGGCAAAATTCTATTGCCTGGTGGTTTTAATGTACGTTTTGATTCTCATATATATCCAGACTATGAAGTTCCACCATTTTATGATTCTATGTTAGGTAAACTTATCGTACATGCACCTAATAGAAAAGAAGCAATGCGTAAGATGCGTATTGCACTTGAACAATTACTCATTGAAGGTATTACTACAAACGTTGAATATCATTATGCAATTTTACATGCAACTGATTTTATTAAGGGCACATATGATACTGGGTTTATAGCTAAATTTAATGGATTAATCCAAGGTGAATATAATGAATCATTTATTGGATGAACGTAAAAAGAGATTAGCTAGATTTCATGAAATTGTTAAAAAAAGACCTATAGAAACAACACCGGTGGATATTCCCGATGGTGTTTTTACTCAATGCGAACAGTGTAATTCTGCGATCTATAATAAAGATTTGGAGAAGAACTTAGAAGTTTGTCCGTATTGTAGTTACCATTTTAAGATTAATGCAACAAAGCGATTGAAATATACAATTGATGATAAGACATTTAAACCTTTATTTGAACAGATTACATCTATTAATCCACTAGGTATGCCTGATTACGAAGATAAACTTGAAAAAGGTATGCGTATGTCTAAAATGAATGAAGCATTTTTAGCTGGTACAGCTAAGATTGATGGTCAAAAACTAGCAATTGGTGTGCTGGATTCATTTTTCATGATGGGGTCTATGGGGTCTGTTGTAGGTGAGCGTGTAACTCGATTAATCGAACATGCTGCTAAAAATAATTTACCGCTTGTCATATTTAGTGCATCAGGTGGTGCACGTATGCAAGAAGGTATTTTAAGTTTAATGCAAATGGCAAAGACCAGTGGTGCATTAAATTTAATGGATCAAAAAGGACTTTTATATATATCTGTAATGACTAACCCAACAACAGGTGGGGTTGCAGCATCTTTTGCGAGTTTAGGCGACATCAATATAGCAGAAAAATCAAGTTTAATTGGTTTTGCTGGTGCACGTGTAATTAAACAAACCATTGGTCAAGATCTACCTTTAGGTTTTCAAACAGATGCTTTCCAACTTCAAAAAGGACAAGTAGATTTAGTCGTTTTAAGATCGGATATGAGAAATACGATATCTAAACTTATAAATTTACATCATAAGCAGGTGAAATCATGACACAAATTGATAAAGTATGGGAACGTATTAAACTTGCTCGTAATATAGATAGACCTACAGCAAGTAAGTTAATTAAAACCATTTTTCCCGATTTTATAGAGTTACATGGTGATCGTCTATTTGGAGATGATGCTGCTATTATTGGTGGTCTAGCAACTTTTAATGATATACCTGTAACGGTTATTGCAGAAGAAAAAGGAACAAATACCAATGATAAACTAAAACATAACTTTGGTATGCCACATCCTGAAGGTTATCGCAAAGCCTTAAGATTAATGAAACAAGCTGAAAAATTTAGAAGACCAATTATTACAATTATTGATACTCCAGGTGCATATCCTGGTTTGGGTGCCGAAGAGCGTGGCCAAGCCGGTGCGATTGCATTAAATTTAAAAGAGTTGATGTTTTTAAATACACCTGTAATTGTTATCATATTAGGTGAAGGTGGTTCTGGTGGCGCACTTGCTATAGGTGTTGGTGATCAGATACTTATGTTTGAAAATGCGATTTATTCTATTTTATCACCTGAAGGTTTTGCATCTATACTATTTAAAGATAGTTCCCGTGCAAAAGAAGCTGCACATTTAATGAAACTTACAGCGGATGAACTTTTAAAGTTTGGCATAATTGATGAAATAATATTAGAGGATGAGGGATTAAATACAAATCCTGAACCTGGCTTTGAAAACCTTAAAAAATCTTTAAAGAAACATTTAAATAAACTAATGAATACACCAAATACAACATTACTCAAAAATCGCTATGAGAAATTTAGAAAAATGGGCGAATATGAAGAAAGCGTGATGAAAAATGAAACACTTACCGATTAAAGTTATGGGCACTGGACGTTATGCGCCAGAAAAAGTCATGACAAATGATGATTTTAGTAAAATATTAGATACAAACGATGAATGGATAACTACCAGAACAGGTATTAAAAGACGCCATGTGGCTGAAAATGAAACAGCGATTGATATGGCTTATAATGCCGCACTAAAAGCTTTATCAGACAGAAATTATGATAAGGAATCAATTGATTTAATTATTGTTGCAAGTATTACTTCACCTGTAAAAACACCTTCAATTGCAAATTTAATCCAAGCTAAACTTGGTTTAAATGATAAGAATATTGTAAGTTTTGATATTAATGCTGCATGTAGTGGATTTGTTTATGCACTTGAAATTGCAGCAAGTATGGTTACATCAGGTGGGTATAAATCTGCATTAGTTATTGGTTCTGAACATATGACGTCCATATTAGATTGGGAAGATCGCTCAACAGCAATTTTATTTGGGGATGCTGCAGGTGCAGCAATTATTGAACCAAGTGATGATCCAAAAGATAATGCATATTTTTGGAATGGCTCTAAAGGTGATGATACGGGAATATTGTGGATTGATCCAAAAGTTAA
>CAZRKJ010000135.1:0-3374 GCA_964600775.1 uncultured Acholeplasma sp. | reverse complement strand
CATGTAATTATACCTCCAAACTTTCTGGTTGTTGTGCTTGATGTTTATGTTCAGGACCTGCATATACAAACAGTTTTCTAAACATATCTCTACCTAAAGAAGTATGAGGAATCATACCCTTAACTGCTTTTTCAACTAAAGCTGTAGGTTTTTTAACCACTAAATCTTTAGCTGGTGTTTCAGTTAGACCTGATTCATAACCTGAATGCTTGTAGTAGATCTTATCATTCCATTTATTACCAGTTAAATTAATTTTTTCTGCGTTAATTACGATTACATAGTCACCTGAGTCTACATGTGGAGTGTAGGTTGGTTTATGTTTTCCTTTTAAAACGCTAGCAACTACAGTTGCTAAACGACCTAAAGTTTTACCTTCAGCATCGACAACATACCACTTACGAGTGATCGTTGATTCATTTGCCATAAATGTTTTCATATTTGTTAAACTTTCTCCTTATAATTTGTGAACTGCTATAAGGGCTGTGGAATTTCTAATTTAAAACGTACCGTGAGATATCTTATAATAATACTTATTATTTGTCAAGTAGATAATGATAAATATGTGATGTTTATCAACATAAACTTTACGATTTAAAACTTGTACGCTTATAACCGTTTTTGGAGGTCTTATTTTCGTATAATTGCTTATCAGAAACTTCATAAACATGACTAAAATCAAACGGAACTTCTACTTTTGTCATACCATAGCTAAATTTTAATATATAACTATGTGAGATTGCTTCAATTCTAATTTTTTCTAAGCTTGCCTTTAGTTGTTTCAACAGATGCTCTACATGATCTATTTGGGCATCATAAATATATATAGCAAATTCATCCCCACCAAAACGACATACCTCTGCATTTATTTTAAAAACATCCTTTAATGCACGTGCAAATTCTTTTAATACTTCATCCCCAACTAAGTGACCATAATTATCATTAATAAATTTAAACTCGTCAATATCCATGATAATAAAATAGTGTGATTTGTTTGGATGGCTTTGAATGTTTTGTTCAAACTTTTCAATAAAGACTTGGCGTCTTAACAATCCTGTTAAGTCATCATGTTTTGATAGGTACTCTAAATTCTTTAAATGCTCTTTTTCTTTTGTAATATCAATCTTAATTGCTAAATAAAATATCGGTACACCATTTACATCTTTTAATGTAACAATCTTAGTTGATTCTATAAAGATTTCACCATTTTTCTTTTTATTAATAAATTCACCAATCCAGTTATCACCATTTGAAATTGCTTGATGCATTTGTTTATAGGTTGACCCCGGTGTGAGTCCACTGCTAAATATTTTTGGTGTCTTTCCAATTAATTCACTTTCTGTATACCCTGTCACATAAAATGCTTGTTTGTTTGAATAAACTATTTTTTGGTTAATATCCGTTAAAACGACCACACTTGGATTTTGATCAAATACTGAACTTAATAATCCAACTGCACTGTGTGTATCAAATACTTTTGCTAAATTCTTATCTATGGATAATTGATCATGTACTTGTACAACTAAAATAACGCCAATTGCACGTAAGAAAAACGAAAATGCTACAACCCAAGTATCCTTAAATCCATAGTATAAAAGATCATAGGTCATATAAGCATCTGTACCAAAACGAATGGCTTCAATAATGATTAAGAGTGTAACAAGTGAACTTATAAACCTAGATGGATATCTGCGCTTATTAATGAATAATAATAGTCTTGAAAATAAAATGATTAACATCAAACCTAGCGTTAATTCACCACTAAAAAATTGACCAAAAAATAGAATCACAAAAGTCCCTATGATAAATAAAATAAACACAGTCCATTTTCTTTTTTGTCCTTGGTATTTTAGTATATTCATGTAAACTAAATAAAATAAACCCATACTTAAATATATTAAATATTGCAGCGCTAACTGAATAAGTATATGCGCATTAAAGTATACACTCAATATAAAAACGATTGATGCTGCAGCATCAACATAAAGTGTAAAAATGAGCCCTTTGTAGTCTTTTTTAACAATATTTCTTTTGTGGGTATGTGTAAATACAACCTGTATCGACAAGCCAAAAAGAACTAGCATGATAATAAGTATAATCAAAATGTCTCCCTCTAACTAAATGGTTGTAAAAACATATAGTCTTATTTTGATTTGATATTCAAATTATACCATATATAGGTATATATGTGTTATATTCTTATAATTAACGCTATCTCTTACACATTATGATAAAATCAATTAAAGGATGTGATTACATGAAAGTATTAAATACTTTAATTCAAACTAAAAAGTTATCTATTATTAACCACAATCTCAATGGTAATTTTAAGATGAACCCAATCTACACCAAACAAATAACAAAAGAAAATAACCAAACATATACCTTAGTCCTAATGTTTAGTATATTAAGTACGACACAAAATCCCTTTCCAATTGATCTAACTGCACATCTTTCAGCAACATTCACATTTTCAGAAGATGCTACAGAAGAACAAATAGAAAACTTCTTACAAGTACCTGCTGTTCAAATCATTTATCCACACTTAAGAAGTTTAATATCTAGTGTTACAGCAAGTGCATATCTACAACCACTGCTCTTACCTTTAATTAATCCAAATTTATTTCAAAGTGTATAAATATAATAGGGATGATATCCAAATGATATCATCCCTATTTGTTTCAAATATTAAGCAATTGTACGTTTCTTAAAGTTACCATAAACATGTTTAACTGGCGTTACAATAATAAATGCTTTACTGTCTAACCGGTTTATAAGTTGATGCAGCGTTGTAAATTCATAGCTTGAGATAATAACCTTAATTAAGGTTTTTTCTTGTTTTGTGTAACCACCTTGAACATTAATCAAAGTAACACCACGATATATGGTAGAAAGAATATCAGATACAATGTCAGATGGATTAGAGGTAATAACTTCTACCATTGTAAACTGGTATGCCGTATGCAAGCGGTCCGTGACTATTGTTGTAATAATTAAGCGTAAAACGGTATAACTAATAACAATACCTGCAGCAGCAATGGTTTGTGTAACTCCAGGTAGTACCCCTCTTGAGATTAAGTCAGGTGCTGTAATTAAGCCCCCAATTAATGCCATAGCAATATTCATGACCATTGAAATAAAGCCAACACTCTTACCTTTTTTAAGTGATAAGTATTGTGCGATGACATCTAAGCCACCGGTTGAAGTACCATATTTTAAGGCACCACCCACACCAATACCGATTAAAATCCCACCTAAAATTGTAGCTGTTAAGGCTTGTGATTCATTTTGAAGACCAATATTTAACTGCGGTATAAACCCTAGCATGGTTGCTTGAATCAAAACTGAAATCATAGAGTATACAACAAACTTTTTAG
>CAZRKJ010000134.1:0-3443 GCA_964600775.1 uncultured Acholeplasma sp. | reverse complement strand
ATCACACAATATTTTGATGACCCTACAATTCCTAGTTTCGATTATGATGCAAGATTAATGAGCTTATATCATGGTGTATTATCTTATCTATACTTAAATGTATATGATTATACTTCCTATAATCACCAATCTTATATGGATGCATATTATGAAGTACAATACGATTATATTGGTGCACTACCTGGAAATGTAGAACCACCATTTTATACATCAACCATATTTTGGATTGTTGTTGTTGTAACCATCTTATTTGGTGGATCAATCTTTAATTTCTTACCATTTATATTATCATCTGGTGGCCGAGTATTTAGAGGTGGCGGTGGTAAATCATTTGGTTATTGGTTTAAACGATAGTATATAACCTAAATTCATTCAATCATAAAAATAGACCAGTCAATAACTGGTCTATTTTGTTTGAAGTTTGAGAATACCTTGATTGATTAATCTAATAAATATATCGACTAACTTTGGATCAAATTGTGTGCCACGACATTTAAGAATCTCTTCAATTGCAGCTTCATGTGTCATTGGTTCTTTATAACTACGTCTTGAAATCATCGCATCATATGCATCAGCAATTGAAATAATTCTTGCACGTATTGGAATATCATTTGACTTTAAACCTCTTGGATAACCTTTACCATTATAATGTTCATGATGAGATAAGATATCTTCAGCAATTTCAGCATATTCAGGTGAGGTAGAAATGATTCTATAACCTATTTCAGGATGCTTCTTAATGACTTCCCATTCCGTTTCATTTAATTTGTCTGGTTTATTTAATATCGCCTCATCGATGGCAATTTTACCAATATCATGTAAGGATGCTATTGCTTCTAACAAGACAAGTTCATGCTTTTTCATATTTAATTGTTTACCAATTTCAGTACAAATTTTTGATACTCTTTGTGAATGTTCTTTTTCTCTAGGGTTTTTCTCTCTTAAGGTTTGTAAAATTGATTTAATAAATTCGCTACGGTGTGATGTCTTTTCAAAGAGTTTGTTTTTGTACATCTCTTCTTCACTTTTTTTAATAATATCTTTTAAGAGATCACCTGTATTTTTTGTAGCAAGTCCATAGGATATCGATAATCTAACGCCTTCATACATTAAGTTATCGAATATTTTATCTAATCGTTCTGTTAATAAAAGTGCCATGTTTTTACTTGTATTCGGTAAAATGAAGACAAATTCATCACCACCGATACGGCATAAATGACCCTTATTTTCTACCAGTGTCGATAGAGTCTGGGCAATTTTTACTAATACTTTATCACCCACTTGATGTCCCAAGGCATCATTAAAGAGTTTTAAGCCATTAACATCACACATAATGATGGATACAGGATTATAAGTTTCATCATTGACTTCAATAAGTTTTTCTTGGAAAAATCTTCGATTGGGTAAATCGGTTAATGCATCAAAATAACTTAATCTTAATATAGATTCCTCATATGACTTTTGATCGGTCGAATCATTTATAAATACAGTGGCACCAATGATTTCCTTACCACGTTTAATAGGTGTAAAGTATTCATCTAGTATACGTATGCCATCTAAATCAATTTGCACTGTTTGATGGTGTAATTCACCAGCTAAGCAGCGATCTAAAAATAATTTAACTCTGTCTTTTTGTTCAGTAATGTTAAATATATTTAATATATTATCACCAACTTCGATATCAACATTGAAGAATTTTTTAATTTGTCTTTTGTGGAAGACATTATAGGTTAAATATTTATAATCTTTATCAACAGAATATATTTCAATATTATGAGACGCATCTATTGAACTTTGAAGTAAAATCTTTTGAGCATTTTCTAGCTTAAATGCTGCAATTCTAAACTGTTGATGTTTAATTACAACGCCTGCAAACATAACAACTACCGGATATAAGCCTAAGAATAGAATCGTAACATATTGCATAATTATTAGGTTATCAGGTAAAGTTAAGAAGAGTGGTACTATGAGTGCATGGGTTATTAAACCGAATAAGAAATACTCTAAATATTGATTTCTAAACTTAAATTTTTTGCTGAGGTAACGCCAAAGAATACCTAAAGATGTACTAAAAACGATTGTTAGCACCCCAACCATCATACCTGTACCACCGATATATATTCTATACGCAATTGAAATACCCGCTGCAATAATACCGGTTATAGAACCAAAAAATAAACCTGTAACAGATAAGAGGATTGTACGTGTATCAAAAACAATGCCTTCTCTAAAAGGTAAAGGGTTACTCATTAAAAAAAGCGCAACCAAACCTATAACCACACCGGATGTGATTTGTTTAATGCGCTTGTTTCGATTCAGTTCATTATTTGTTAACGTGTATAAAAATACTATGGAGAGTAGTATGAATGTATTATTAGATATTGCTATAAGAATATTAATGATTTCATTTAAATTCATAAATACCTCTCTAATTAAGATATATTTATATTATATCAAAAATATGTAAATTTAATGTAAGTTACAATCACTGTAATTGGTGATATTTATTTATATTGATTTGTCAATCAATGTTATAAACAATCGTATGATGTAAGCAATATGTAATTACTTTCACATATATTTCATTTTCTTTTATAACTTTCTTTGACTTATAATATATGATAATTTATAATATATACGAACAAACGATATCTGATTAAAATTAAATGGAGGAAAACATGAAAAAAGGATTTTTCGTAATATTGTTTTTATTTATGGCAGTTGCTCTAACTGCATGTGGAGAGGCAGAAAGTACATACTATTTTGCTAGTCAAACACCTAATGAGAATTCAACCTGGGTTTACTGGGTGAGTATCGAGAAAAAGGGTGACAAGGTTGTCGGTGCTGAGTGGAATGCATTCCATATCGAAGGTGATTCTCAAACGACTTACTTAGGTAAAGATAAAGTAACAGCTTCTGAAGAAGGCATTTACAATATGAATTCTGACCTATGGTGGCATGAACAAGCTGAATTAGTAATTGAAAAGTTTATTGCTTCAAACGGTGATGTAAACGATAGATTACCAGCACCTGCAGGTGTATCCATTACTACAGATGAATTCTATACTCTAGCTGAACTAGCACTTTCAAGTGATCCAGTTGAAGCTGGTGACTATGTTGATGGTTATCATTTTGCAACACTAAAATCAAGTGCAACTTCAAGAAATAGTGCAACTTGGTGGGATCCAGTTAAAGAAGTTGTTGTGCCATCCGTAACATATGATACATATTCATTTGGTTCATTCGTTGTTTTAAATGGACGTATTGTTATGGCTTACTTAAACAACGTATTCTATGGTTACAGAGCACAATTAGCAAATGGATTCGTTAGAACAATCGATCATGATAATGATACTGAAACACCTAATATTTCATTAATGGCTGAATATACAACTGCAAATGCTAGACTATATAGAACTAAGAACCAATTAGGTAAATCTTAT
>CAZRKJ010000133.1:0-3468 GCA_964600775.1 uncultured Acholeplasma sp. | reverse complement strand
AACCGTCTACACCTAAACGTTTAGCAATTCTTGAAAAAGAAATTGTTTGTTTGGTATCGTTGGTTCCAGTTCCGACCATTATAGGTATACGCTTATTCACATGTTTCATTGTAAACCTAACAATTTCTTTTTTTTCTTTTAAAGTTAATGTTGGTGTTTCTGCAGTTGTACCTAGAATAACTAGAAAATCAGTTTCATTTTCAATATGAAACTCCAGTAAGTTTTTTAACACTTCATAATTAACTTTACTACCTTTAAAAGGTGTGACAAGTGCAACACCAGATCCGGTAAATTTTTTCATCGAATAAACTCCCTATAAATATATTCTCCAATTTGTACTGCATTTAAGGCAGCACCTTTTCTTACATTATCTGCAACAGTCCATACAAGTAGTTTATTAGGGTAGTTGAGATCTTTTCTTATACGACCAACATGTACTAAGTCTGTATGTGCTGCATCCAGAGGCGTTGGATAATCAAAATCTTCATATAGCTTAATACCATCTGCTTTCAAATATGATTGTTTTAGTTTAGATAGATCAATGTTTTGTTTAGTTGTTGCATAAATACTTACACTATGTCCAACTTTAACTGGTACTCTAACAGTAGTTGCGCTAATATTTAGGCTTAAGCCAAGTATTTTATTAGTTTCCATCACCATTTTCATTTCTTCTTTAGTATAACCAGTTTCTAAAAATATATCTATTTGTGGAATAACATTGTTGTAAATTGGTTTTGTATAAAACTGTGGTGCATCCCCTTGCGATGTACGCTCTAAATCATCTAAGCCACTCACACCAGATCCACTTACAGCCTGATAAGAAGTATAAACAACATCCGTTAACTTAAATAATTCATCTATAGTTTTTAATGCAACGACACTTTGAATAGTTGAGCAGTTTGGATTTGCTATTAAATAATTATTTGGTTTTAAAACATGTGCATTTACTTCAGGTACAACAAGCGGTATATCTGCTTGCATTCTAAATGCTGAGGAGTTATCCACAACATAAATACCCTTTTGACTAGCAATTGGTGCATATTTTTGTGCTAAATCACTTTCAACAGCAAAAAACACGATATCCAAAGGATCATTGAAACTATCTGCGTTGAGTTCTTTAATCACGAGTACTTCACCATTAAATGATACAGTTTTTCCTTTAGAGCGACTCGATGCATAAAGATATAACGAGTTTATTGGTAAACTAGAGGTTTTTAAAATCTCTAGTACTGTTTGCCCAACTAAACCTGTAATACCTACAATACCAATATTAAGCTTTCTCATAAAAAATTCCTTCCATGATTGGTTTTGCTGGTCCAATCAAATAAATATTTGTGCCTTCAACTTCAACTTCTAGTTTGCCACCAGGTACATTCACATAAACCTTATTTTGCTTTACAAGACCCTTCATTAATGCATGATAAACAGATGCAGATACACCTGTGCCACACGACAGTGTCCAACCAGCACCACGTTCATATGTTTGAACATTCAACTGATTTTCACCAATTATCTCAATAAAATTTACATTGGTTTGATCATTAAACAATGCATTGTTTTGAACTATAGGTCCCGCTTTTATTAGATTTATTCCGGGATTCTCAGTTTGGTATACGACCGTATGCAATGTACCAACAGCTATAACATAACCGCTGACCCCGTTAAAATTATATGCCACATTTGCATCTACAGTGTGTTTTAAATCAGGCATACCAACACACAAATCTGGGTTACCGATATGAACTTTTATATTGTCATCAATAATTTCTACTGTTTTGATACCTGCTAGTGTTTCAATATCAAATTTAAGTTTGTTAATAATTTTTTGATCGACTAAAAATCTTGCAAAAGCACGAATACCATTACCACACATTTTCGCTATAGAACCATCTGAATTATAGTAATTCATTTGAACATCTGCAATACTTGATTTAGATGGATATAAAATACCATCTGCACCAATACCAAAATTACGATGACAAACAGCCTTAGCAAAGCTATTCGGGTTTATAGGTATATCTTTAGTTAATATAAAATCATTACCTGTTGCCTGATACTTAAAAACTTTCATATAAGTCACCACTTTCTAAACATTGAAATGATTTGCTAATAATGCTACAACTTTTGATTTTAATTTTTTATCAAATGTATAAGAAATTGAAATTTCAGAAGTTGTAACTAACTTAACTTCTAAATCATTTGCTGCAAATAATTGAAAGACCTCTGCTGCAATACCAGATTGTGAACGCATCGCACTACCTACTATAGAAACCTTTACAACATCATTTACTTTTAATACTTGAATACTTGGATTTTTAGCCTCAAACTTATCGATGACTTCATTTACTGCATCTAGGTCATCTGCATGAGCTGTAAAGGCGATATTAACAAACCCACCTATACTTGGACTTTGATTAATGACGTCAATATTGACCTCATTTAAAGCAAGATCTTTAAACAGTTCCGCTGTAACTTTTGTTGTATAAGGTATACGTCTAATTGAGACCATAATGACTTTATCAGTTACGGCGATACCTGTTATTTTTTTATCTTCCATAATTTCTTTATACTCCTTAATATAAGTACCCTCTTGAGGATTTTGAAGCGATGTTACATATACAGTAACCCCATAATTTTGCGCAATATCAATACTACGAGGTTCCATAACATTTGCCCCTAAAAAAGCCATTTCTTTCATTTCTTCATAATCAATTTGAGTTAACTTTTTAGCATCTTCATGCAATCTCGGATCAACACCATAAATACCAGATACATCTGTATAAATTTCACAAACAGCATTGAGTTTTGCCGCAAGTGCAATCGCAGTTGTATCCGAACCACCTCGGCCTAGCGTTGTAATATCACCTAATTCATTAAAACCTTGAAAACCAGCAACTACAACAATATTACCAGTACCAATATGTGCTTCAATACGTCTTGTATCAATATCTCTAATTTTATTTTTTGTATGAGTTCCACGTGTTGATATGCCTGCTTTTTCACCTGTTAAAGCAATCGTTTTATATCCCATATCGTTTAACATGATTGAAAGCAATGTTATAGATACTATTTCACCTGTAGACATCAAAAGATCCATATCACGTTTATTTGGATACTTTGTTATATCTTTTGCCATTTTGATTAATTGATTGGTTGTTTTACCCATTGCAGATAATACAACCACAAGTTCATCAAATGTCTTTTTCTTTTCAATTACAGTTTCTGCAACTTTTCTCATCAGTTCAAGATCTTTAACACTTGAACCACCAAACTTCAATACAGCGCGCATGTTAATTTAATGCCTCATCATGGCTTAATAAATCCATGAAACTTTCTTTTCTTACAATAACTTTACTTTGCCCATTTCGTACAAATATAACGGGTGGAATTGTTAAACGATTATAATGTGATGCCATCGAATAATGATATGCTCCTGTTGATCTAACAACTAATAGATCATCATGATTC
>CAZRKJ010000132.1:0-3490 GCA_964600775.1 uncultured Acholeplasma sp. | reverse complement strand
TAAAAGTTCCTTTTGGTGTTGCACAAATTGGTAAGAGTTTTAGAAATGAAATTACACCAGGTAATTTCACATTTAGAACAAGAGAATTTGAACAAATGGAGTTAGAATTCTTCTGTAAACCAGGTACAGAAATTGAGTGGTTTGATTATTTATTAGATAAAATGATGAACTTTTTAACATCACTTGGTGTTGACCCATCTAATTTACGTGCAGAACCTCATGAAAAAGAAGCTTTAAGCCATTATTCAAATGCTACAACAGATATAGAATTTAAATATCCATGGGGCTTTGATGAACTATGGGGTATCGCAAGCCGTACCGACTTTGATTTAAAGAGTCACCAAGATCTAAGCAAAGAGGACTTGAGTTATTTAGACCCTGAAACAAATGAGCGTTATATACCATATGTTGTTGAGCCATCTGTTGGGGTTGAGCGTCTATTACTCGTATTTTTATTAAATGCATTAACGGAAGAAACCCTAGAAAATGGTGATACAAGACAAGTTTTACGTCTACACCCAAAACTAGCACCTTATAAAGCAGCAATTTTACCACTTGTTCGTAAAGAGCATGCAGATAAAGCAAGAGAAATTCATCAATTATTAAGTGAGAACTTAGATGTTGTTTATGATGAAACTCAAAATATCGGTAAAAGATATCGTAGACAGGATGCGATTGGTACACCATTTTGTATCACGGTTGATCACCAAACAATGCTTGATCAAACCGTAACCATTAGACACCGTGATTCAATGGCTCAAGAGCGCATTGCTATTGATGCATTAGAAAACTATATTCAAAAATCATTAAAATTCTAAATAAATGAAAGGGCATTGATATGCAAGATAATATCTATCAACAAATTAATGAACAAACAGATATTGTTGCATTAGTCTCTGAATTTGTAGATTTAACCAAACGTGGTAAAAACTACATGGGACTGTGTCCTTTTCATGATGAAAAATCTCCATCTTTTTCTGTATCACCAGAAAAACATATTGCTTTATGTTTTGGATGTAAAAAAGGTGGTTCACCGATTACATTTTTGTCTCAAATTAAAAATATTAGTGCACACCAAGCAGCTAAAGAATTAGCAGATAAATTAGGTATAGTCTTTGGAGAGACAAAAACTGTAGAAGATCCGAATAAACAATATTATCAACTCATGACAGATGCTTCTAATTTTTATCAGTTTGCACTTAAGAATTCTGAATCAGGAAAATTAGCATATCAGTATTTAGTTGATCGTAAACTTGAACCTGAGTTAATTGATCACTTTGAAATCGGTTTTGCACCAGATCAAATTGATAGTCTATATAAAATGTTAAAGTCAAAAAAACATAGTGTAAGTGACATGATGGCATTAGGTTTAGTAAAACAAAGTGAACAGGGCCACTACTATGATGTTTTTAGAAACAGAATAACTTTCCCGATTAAAGATGAACAAGCTCGAGTGATTGGCTTTTCAGGACGTACATTAAATAAAAATGAGAAATCAAAATATATCAACTCTACTGAAACACCAATTTTTAAAAAAGGGTTAACACTTTACCACTATTCAGATAGTATACGTAAAGTGGTAAAACAAAAGCATGTTATCTTACATGAAGGGTTCTTTGATGTCTTTGCATCCTATAAGTCTGGCTTTGAAGCGGCGGTTGCAACGATGGGAACTGCAATTACAAATGAACAGGCTAAAATGATTCGTAGAATTACGAATCAAGTGGTCTTAGCTTATGATGGTGATCAAGCAGGGATAGAAGCAACCTTAAGTGCAATCCCAGTACTTAAACGAAATAATTTAAGCATATTAATACTAAATCTTCCAAACAAAATGGATCCAGATGATTTCGTTTTAAAAAATGGTGTCGATCGTTATCAAAAACTTTTTACAGAGTTAAGTGACCCGTATGCCTTTGGATATATGCATTACCAAAAAGGTAAGGACTTTAAAAAGACAGATCATATTACACGCTTTAAAAATGAGATGAAGCATTTACTCTTTGGTAGTGATCCAACGATTATTGACTTATATGAAAGAAAATCTTTTGATGAGTTAGGTATTCAACTGCTCATTAATGAAAACATTAATAAACTACCAATCAAAGAAAAACCTATTTCAAAACAACTCATTACACGTGCAGAGCGTTCACTTGATTTATTGTTGATAGATTTATTAAGTAGAAGAACCTATTTTGACCAAATTAGAAACAAGATTACATTGGTTGAAATACGTGATGCTAAAAAACGTGAACTATATAAAGACATAATTAATTACTATGAAGTCAACATGGCAGAAAAACTTGATATTGAAGTCTTTAAAAAAGGTTATACGAAACAACTAGATATTATTGAAGTATTATGTGAAACAACGGAGTATAAAAAACAATTACTGATACAAAATGATCAAGCATTTGATAAAATGATTGTCCCATTTAAAGAATATCAAGTTCAACTTGAAATCAGTACATTGATTAAGAAAATAACATCCTTAACGGATGAAAATGAAATCAATCAATATTTACGCTTGATTGATCAACGAAGAAAGCAGGTAAAAGGTATATGAGTCAAAAAGATATAATGAAAAAACTTGTTAAAAAAGCAGGTAAGAAAAAGTCTTTAGTCCAATCAGATTTAGTGGAGTTTTTTGAGTTAAACTCTCCGGAATACTATGAACTTGAAAAAGAATTATCAGATTTAGAAATCGATGTGTTACTAGATGATGATGAGGAAGAAGAAGTAGAAACTGAATCACCAGAAGCATTATTTGATGATGAAGATGTTGAAGTAGATGTCGATAATGATGAACCAGATGACTTTTTACTATCTAGTTTAGAAGTTGAAGAAGTTGAAGAAGCTGAATTACTAAATATTGAATCGATACCTTCAAGCATTAAAGTAGATGACCCTGTACGTATGTACTTAAAAGAAATTGGTCAAATTCCTTTGTTAAACATTGATGATGAAAGAAAATATGCAGTCATGGTATACCAAGGTCGTGTAGCTTTAGAACAACTTGAGGCTGTACGTAATGGTGAAGTAACCTTAAATGATGAAGATGTTCAATCACTAGAAGATACTATTCGTAAAGGACATTATGCAAAAGAAAAGTTAGTTGAAGCAAACTACCGTTTGGTTGTAAGTATTGCTAAAAAATATACACAACGTGGTTTATTATTCCTTGATTTAATTCAAGAAGGTAATATGGGCTTAATGCGTGCTGTTGATAAGTTTGATTATGAAAAAGGATTTAAGTTTTCAACTTATGCAACTTGGTGGATTAGACAAGCAATCACTAGAGCGGTTGCAGACCAAGCAAGAACGATTAGAATTCCCGTTCATATGGTTGAAACGATTAATAAGATGATTCGTATTCAACGTCAATTGGTTCAAGAATTAGGACGTGAAGCAACAGTTGATGAAGTTGCTGAAAAGATGGGTATTACACCTGAAAAAGTTCAAAATATTCAACGTATTGCTAAAGAACCTA
>CAZRKJ010000131.1:0-3518 GCA_964600775.1 uncultured Acholeplasma sp. | reverse complement strand
GTAATTTCATTTCTAAAACTCTTACCAATTTGTGCAACACCAAAAGGAACTTTTAAACGTTGAGCACGTTGGATATTTTTAAAGTTAATAAAAATACCTTGAGCTGTTTCTGGACGTAAATAAACTTCATTTGCTGTTTCTTCAACAACGCCTTGGAAAGTTTTAAACATCATATTAAACTTTCTAATTGGTAACCAATCACTGGTTTTAGAAACTGGGTCCTTAATTTTATTTTCCATAATATATTGATACATCTTTTCATCACTCCACCCATCTGGGTTTTGCGTTGGATCATGTGCAATAATTAGTTTATCTGCACGATAACGTTGATTGGATGTTTTATTCTCAATTAATGGATCAGAAAAACCTGATAAGTGCCCACTGGCTTGCCAGACTAAAGGATTTAATAATATTGATGAATCTAATAAAACCGTATTTTGAGATTGCCTAACAAATTTTTGAGTCCATGCTGCTTTAATGTTTTTCTTTAAAAGGGCACCTAAAGGACCATAATCCCATGTATTTGCAAGTCCTCCATATATTTCAGAGCCTTGGAAAATATAACCTGTTTGTTTTGCGTATTGAACTAAATAATCTAAAGTAACCATATCATGTACTCCTTACTTGTGTGTTAATTTGTGATCTGTATGGTATTCATAATACGCATACATAAAATGTTTCAGTTGATTATATTGTTTTAAATCAAGTGTTTCTATTTTATCATAATCTTGATAGATTAGACGGACTAATGAAGTGGTTTCTGTAACATTAATATCTGCAGCATACGGTTCATTTTCATAGACAATAGATGCAGTTTTTATGTTAACCCCTTTAACCTTTTTACCGTCAGGTTTTAAAGAAATTTGATACCCTAAATACTTTAATAATTTAAATCCAAAAGCCAGTATACTTTCTTTACTAAAATGAATCAGTGCATCTTTTAACAATCCATAAATTTGTTCATGTTGATCGTTATCTGCAACAAATGATAGTAAATCAAATAAAATGCTTGCTTGTGTTGTTTTTTCATAATCCGTTTTTATCGACATAAAGTCATTAAGTGTCATACCTTCTACTAATGTATACATTGTTTTACCAGGTACTTCTTTAAATGAAATAAGATTTAAATACTGGGCAACATTTCGAATATTAGACGTCATTTTTTGACTACCTTTAGCAACCAAAGTCATGCGTCCTTTAGGGGTATATACAAAAATTAAGCGGTCATTTTCTAAATAGCTTTGTTGTTTGTATACAATACCTTCCATCGTTATTTACCATACCCATAGCGTGAAACTGTTGCCGGGTCATTTCGCCAATCTTTTTTCACTTTAACCCATAAAGTCAAGTGCACCTTCATATCAAAAATATGGTTGATTTCTTTTCTTGCTTCTGTACCAATTTTTTTTAGTTTTTCACCGTTTTTACCAATTAAAATGCCTTTTTGACTGTCACGTTCAACAATGATTAAAGCATCTACATCAACTGTTTTATGTTCATCATTAATTTTTACAGATTCAAGCATAACTGCAACGCTATGCGGTACTTCTTGTTCTGTATAATATAAAATACGCTCTCTAATAATTTCTGACATGCGTGATTCATCACTTTGGTCTGTTAGATAATCTTCAGGATAATAATGTGGACCTTCGATTAAGTATTTAGATAGTGCAGTCTTTAATTGAACTAAATGCTTAGATTCTTTAGCAGAGATTGGAATCACTTCACTAAACTCATGTAGTTTTATAAATGAGATAATTATCTTATCAATTTCCGCTTTATTTTCTAAGATATCTATTTTATTAATGACCAATACAACAGGCAAACCACTTTGTTTCACACGCTCTAAAATCATTTGATCGGTGCGTCTGAAACTTTGGTCAACAACCCACATAATTAAATCTGCGTCCATTAGTGCATCCGATGCTGATCTATCCATGGATTTACCTAAACCATGATATGGCTGATGCATACCCGGTGTATCAATAAAAACAAACTGATCGTCAGCTTCATTTAAAATACCTGTAATTCTAAAACGGGTTGTTTGAACTTTAGGTGATGTAATTGCAATCTTTTTACCAATAAGGGCATTAAGTAACGTTGATTTCCCAACATTTGGTTTGCCTATAATGGCAATAAATCCAGATTTTGTTGCCATTATGTACGATCATTCTCCAAATCAAAGCCAAACGGTAAAAGTTCTTTTATAGAAGTTTCATAAAACTCATCTTCTAAATTTGCTAAAAATATTTTGGTATCTTTTGGTACTAATTCACTCATGACTTGACGACATGCGCCGCATGGTGAGATTGGTCCTTTAGATGCACCAACAATTGTAATTTCTTTAATTTCTTTAGGGTCATAACCTTGAGAAATTAATGAAAATAGTGCATTACGTTCTGCACAACATGTTAAACCAAAACTACTGTTTTCAACATTTGCCCCATGAATAATTGTGCCATCATTTAACTGAATAGCTGCTCCAACTTTAAAGTTTGAGTATGGTACATATGCCTTTAATCTTGCTGCTTTAGCTGCTAATATATTCATATATAACTGCCTCTTTTCTACATTTTATCTTTTAAGATTTGCTTTATTTAATATTGACTCTTGAAGTTCAAACATCTTTGCTTCATTTTCTACTGTATCATGGTCATAACCAATTAAATGTAAATATCCGTGTACAGCCAAAAATCCAATTTCACGTTCTATAGAATGACCATAATCTTTTGCTTGTAATTTAGCTTGGTCAATACTGATAAAGATATCACCTAAAGAATCATCATCAACTTCATCATTAGGAAATGAGATCACATCTGTAGGTTTATCAACATTTCGATATGTCTTATTAATTTCATGAATTTGTTTGTTATCAACAAAAATCACTTGCATTGATTTAGATTCAACGATATCTTTAAATACACGATTTAATATCAATTCATATTGTGTTGTATCTTCAGTTTGTTGGTTAAAATAATTAACTTCCATTATCTTCGTATCTTTCTAATATTTTTTGTACCAATGGATGTCTGATAACATCCACTTTTTCAAAATGAATAATTTTAGCATCATCAATATCAGCTAAGATTGTCAAAGCTTGTTTTAGTCCGCTCTTGTTTCTATAACTTAAATCGACTTGTGATGGGTCGCCTGTAACAACCATATAACTTGAAAACCCAAGTCTAGTTAGAAACATTTTCATTTGTGTTTCTGTTGTGTTTTGAGCTTCATCTAAAATAACAAATGCATTTTCTAATGTACGACCACGCATATATGCAAGTGGTGCAACTTCAATAATACCGCGTTCCATCAACCCATTTGTCGTTGCAACCCCTAAAAAGTCATATAACGCATCATAAAGTGGAATCAAATATGGGTCTACTTTCTCTTTTAAATCCCCTGGTAAAAAACCAAGTGATTCACCTGCTTCAACTGCAGGTCTTGTTAAAACTAACTTTTTGACTAAACCCTTTTTAAGTGCTGAAACTGCATGTGCGACGGCCAAATACGTTTTGCCC
>CAZRKJ010000130.1:0-3530 GCA_964600775.1 uncultured Acholeplasma sp. | reverse complement strand
CGTGCAGATGCAGCAGCAACCTACCAAGAAGTAGAAGATGAGTTTAGAAAATTGTATCATAAGAAAAAACTACCAAAAATATTTGAACCCAGAGCACACCGTATACGTGGTACTTTCTTTGAAAATAACTATAATGCTGTAACACATGCATATATGGATTTATCTAAAATAAAGGCAGTAGCAAAACAATATAATGTAACAATTAATGAATTAATGATTGGTATGATCATTCTATCATTGAAGAAATCTGGTAAGCTACAATCCTATAAGCATTTGGCCCGTATTTTTATACCGGTCAACATGCGTCAATACTATCCATCTGTAACCTTAAGAAATTTTGCAAGTTATGTACGTATTAATTACGATTTAAATCAAGATGAAACAGAACTTGAACAAATTTTAAAATTTGTTAAAGATGCGATGCAAAAAGAATTAAATTTAGAAGACATGGTTAACTCTATTATTACCAATGTTCGTTATGAACAAAACCCATTGTTACGTATGACACCTTTAAGTATTAAAATACTTGCGATGCGTAGTGTATATGGAAAAATTGGTAACAGTTTAAATACATTTGATACATCCAATTTAGGGTTAGTTAAACTACCAAAAGCAATGGCTGAACATATATCACACTATAGTTTTGTTATTGTACCAAATAGTTATACGCCTAAAGCTATGTCATTCGTATCATTTGAAAATACATTTACGATTTCTTTTGTCTCTAAGATAATTGAAAGAGATTTTGAAGTTGAATTTTTTGAAATCCTTAAAAACTTAAACATTGAGTCTCAAGTTGAAGCCAATGGTTGGGAGGTCAAATAATGCAATATTGTAAAAAGTGTAATGCTTATTATTATAAAAAAGAATCTACATGTACGGTTTGTGGTAGACCACTTGTTGAAAAATCATTTGAAAGTCATGTGATTACCCAAGGCTATCCGATTATCCCAACACAAAAAAATAATGCGAAGTTTGTTTCTAAAGTATTTGGTATGTTTTCGATAGGGATTGCAATCATTAGTGCTTTGATTAACTTTGCAACCTATAATGATAATCCAACACTTTGGAGTTTGGTTATTATAGGACCCATTGCGTATGGATGGATCTTACTAGCCCAAGTTATCATTTCAAAACATAATTATCCAATCAAAGTTAATAGGCAAGTTTTAATATTTAGTTTAATTATTATTTTAGTGGATGTATTAACAGAATATAAAGCTTGGAGCTTAACTTATGTAATACCTGCACTACTTGTAACAACAACGGTTATTTTACCGATTGTTATAGCAAGTAAACCAAGTACATATTACTTGCATGTGCGCAGTTTATTTTTCTTAATCATTTTAGATATTGTTGTAGCAATCATTGGATTTACAACGCCTTTTATGGAGCCTAATGTGACTTGGACGAGTATGGCTGTTGCAACCTCTGGTATCTTATTGCTCATCACAATGTTTACATTTGCTAGAAAAAATACATGGGTTGAGTTAATTAAAATATTTAGAATATAAAAGTTATAAACATCCTTTCTACATACTATATGGTAGAAGGGATGTTTTATTATGAAACCAAGAGAAAAGTTAGTAAAGCACGGTGTACGTGTATTACTTGATTATGAATTGATTGCTATATTACTAAGAACGGGGAGTCAAAAAAGTGGGGTACTAGAACTTGCACAACAAGTACTAGAGTTTATCAATGGCTTAACCGATATTAAAAATATTACAGTAGAGGATTTACTGACAATACACGGGATCTCAGATGCTAAAGCAACCACAATTATGGCAGCTGTAGAACTTGGTAGACGTATGGATACCAAACATATACCTAAAAAAGAAATGATTTTAGAATCAAGTGATGTCTATCATTTACTTAAAGAAGATTTATCATATTTACCTAAAGAGCATTTAATCGTTTTATGTTTAGATATCAAAGGTCACCTATTAAAGAATGAAACGGTATATATTGGTACAACATCTTCAATACAAGTTTCTGTTAAAGATATATTTAAATCTGCGGTAAGAATTGGTTGTTTCGGGATTATTGTTGTGCACAATCATCCCAGTGGTGATGCAAAACCAAGTTTTGCAGACAATCAATTAACAAGTCAAATTGAATCTGCTGGTAAATTATTAACAATTGAACTTATAGACCATATCATTATTGGTAGAAATGAGTTTTATTCATATCGTAAACAAAAGATGCATAAACTTTGATATAATAAATCAAAGAGGTATATGCATATATGAAAAAGAACTCAAACAAAAGATTTTGGTATTTTGTAGGCATTGGAGTCATGCTAATCATTTTAATGATGATTGTTGCATCTGTCATGCAAATTGGTGAACAATTAAAGAGCATACATCCGTATGCACCATATGTATTTTATACATTGGCATTTATATTGGTTTATGTATTAATCATTAGACCTGTAATGATCATATTGTTCTCACCATCTTTTTCAATTGATACAACCTTAGATAAAAATCCAAAACGTGAATATAAAATATATAAACGTGTAGCTAGACGTATCCTGGAACAAGAAGATCTACCTGAAGGTATGCGTAATAATTTAGTCGAAAGCATGGATGATGCATTTAAACTAAGAGATGCCTTAAACAATGTTTATAACAAGCATATGAAGAAAAAGATCAATAAAGTTATTCGTCAACATGCAAAGACAGTTATGGTGTCTACAGCAATTTCTCAAAATGGACGCTTAGATTTTATTACAGTTGTTGTTGTAAATATTAAAATGATTAAAGAAATTGTTGTATTATGCGGATTTAGACCAAGTTACAGAAACTTAGCTAAGTTAGTTGTGAATGTGTTTGTTACCGCATTAATTGCTGAGGGCTTAGAAAATATTAACTTAAATGATGTCATTCCAACTTCAACGATGAAGATGCTTGGAGAAATTCCATTGATTAGACCAATCATGTCGAGTGTTATTGAAGGCGTATCCAATGCTTTATTAACCTTAAGAATTGGTATTGTTACAAGAAAGTATCTATTTGATGATGCGCCTGATTTAACCAAAGAAAAAATTCGCTATGGTGCATTAATTGAGGCAGCACAACATTTACCGATGGTCATTGCAGATGGTTTATTCTTGTTTCCAAAAACAATTATGAACATGTTTAAACCAAAGAAAGATAAGATTGCAGCACTAGATAATGCGACAAATCCCACGGAATAACGATTTTTAAAAAATAGTTGGGTTTAGGGTAAAAATTACCTTGACAAAATACCCGTTTTATAATAAAATAACACTTGCGTTGTACCACATAGAAAAGGTTCTAAATGTCATTGACTACCTTCATAGTGAGTCTTCAAATAAAAATAAAGGAGGAAACACCCATGTTTGCTATTATCCAAACAGGCGGTAAACAAGTAAAAGTTACAGAAGGACAAGAGATCTACGTTGAAAAACTAGATGTTGAAGCTGGTGACTCTTATGAATTTACACAAGTTTTAGCAACATCAGACAAAGTTGGTCACCCATATGTAGAAGGTGCTAAAGTTGT
>CAZRKJ010000129.1:0-3569 GCA_964600775.1 uncultured Acholeplasma sp. | reverse complement strand
CCACCAATTGCAATTGGAAATAATGTATCAATGACACGTTGTCCAGTAACCATTGGTTTTGTTGGGGCAAGCTTCTTGCCATACGGACGTTTAATACGTACTGGCCATGTTTGTAACATTTGTAGTTCTACTTTATCACTGTTATGTTCAAGTACTGCAACAACTTCAGTAATTGTAAATGAACCTGAATTTATAGATACAACCTTACCTTTTAGTTTTGGTGGTACCATAATTTTATGTTCAACAGATTCAGTTTCCATGACAACACCGATGATGTCACCACCAACCAGTTCATCACCAACTTTTACCGTTGGTTTAAAATCCCATTTTTTGTTTCTGTCTAATTTAGGTAGGTCTACACCTAAAGGAATACCTTGTCCATGAATTTTATAAATTTCATCTAAAGGTCTTTGGATACCATCAAAAATACCACCAATTAAACCTGGTCCTAATTCAACACTTAATGGTTCATCTGTTAAAAATACTGGTTCACCTGGTCCAATACCAGCTGTTTCTTCATAAACTTGAATGGACGCTAAATCACCACGAAGTTCTAAAACTTCACCGATTAGCTTTTTATTTGAAACACGCACAACGTCATAAACTTGTGCTGAACCCATATTTTTAGCAACGATTAATGGACCAGATACCTTTGTTATAATACCTTGATTTGTCATTTGTAATGCCCCCTCATATCACTGAAATACCAATTGATTTTTCAATCAATGTTTTCAGTTCTAGTAATGTATCTTCTTGCTTAGCACCGGTTGGGAGCTTAAGAAAAATCGGATACATTTGTTCTTCATATTTTTCTAATAATTGTTGTACATAGTCTTCTGTTGAAACATCATAAATAATGATCTTTGATCCACTAGATGCATAACCTGCCAACTTTTTTTCTACATTATTTCTATTTTCATCAACATAGACTTCAATGCCTACACTGCGTAATATAATGAATGATTCATTTGTACTACATGCTACGATTTCTGGCATATCAATCTACTCCTTAATTTGAAAATATCGTTGTTTAAGATTTTCTATTTCTCTACGCTTTAGAATTGTAAATCCGATGAGTGGACCTAAGTTCATGTTTTGAAAACTCAAATCTTCTAACAAGTCATCCATAAATAAATCAAAACCATCTTTAAGTTTAGCAAGAAAATCTGGACGATCAACGTATTTAAATAACTCAGTTAATCGCTCATCAAAATGAAGCGATAAATATTTTCCGATATCTACAATTGATTGATCAAATAAATCGCGTAAAATATGTTTTTCAATCATACCGCCATCTAAAATGTTGTTTTCAACATATTTGATGTCTTTATTATATTTATTTGAACGAATAATTAACATAATGTTCAATAGCGTTGTTTCAAAATCAAAATGCTTCAAGACATACGGATCTGTTTTTTTATCTATGGATTGAAGAATACGATCATGTAATATTTTAATGACACGATCAGATATACCTTGTGCATCCAAATCCTTAGTTTCAGCAATTAACTGATCTAAAAATGCTTTATCTTCTAAATCTAATAAACCCATTGTTTCATCTATAATATATGTTTCATATCTTGCTTCATTAAAGTTACTAAGCCCATCAATGGGTTTTTGATATTTCAATCCAAGTTGATGTGACTTCATTAAACTCGATAGAAATAAGTGATCAAAGTTTAAATAAAGTACTTTAAATACCAAATGGTCTTTATCCATAACTGACTCTAAGAATTGACGATGCTTCTTTTCTTCTTCTAGCATGATTAAATCAATACTTAAATCACTTGCAAATCCATACTGATGTGTTTTAAGTAAAGCTAAAAAATCTTTTCTAGAGATGTTTTCAAAATTCTTTAGATGACTTGGTGTCAGTAGTTTGCTATAAGAACCTGCAATGACGCCACTTATAAATGCAATATCCATTATTAGTTTAGTGCCTCATAAATAGTTTTTTCATATTTTTTAGCTAAGTTTTCAATACGTGTTTCAAGTGAAAAGTTCAAGTCATATAACTTACCAATGACCATAAAACCAGATTCAATTTCAATTGGTGTGTGGCTTAGTTTTAATTGATAGTCTTTACCAAGTTTTGCATTTAAAATATCTGCATCGATTAAATCACCTTTTTTAGATGAAAGCATTTTGCTAAATAAATCATAATCCTTCTTATTTACACGAATTTCTGCATCTTTTTGAACTTGCTCAGATCTAATTGATTCCACAACATAATGAAAATAATCTTCTGATTTGAGATTTTTTAATTCCGATTTTAGCGCTGTAAAAATTGATTCAATCAACTGCTGTTTAGTAATAGCAACCTCATCACGTAATAGACGTTCACTATCTTGTTTAGCTTGTTTAATCAGTTGTTCGCTTTTAAATTTTTCTTTTTTTAATTGATTTGCTAAATCAACTTTGGCTGCTTCAATAAGTTTTTCTTTTAACGCTTTGGCTTCAACAGCCGCACTTTCATTGATTGTCTCAATGATTTTATGACCTTTTTGAATGATTTTTTCTTCTAATTTAGACATATGTCACCTCGATTAAGGTAACTGAGTCCACATTAAAATTGATACAAGTAATGCTAGAATCGCATATGTTTCAACTAATGCAGTCATTGTAATACCACGTGTGGAAATTTCAGGTCTTTTACCAGTCATTAAAATTGATGTTGCTGCAATTTTACCTTGGTAAATACCAGAAATTAAACCCACAAATGCGATTGGTAGTGCTGCTGCAAAATACATTTGACCTGTTGTTTCAGGTAATGTCACTAATCCACCATCTAACCATCCCATTTGCACAAGTAATAAGATTGCAACTAAGAATCCGTAAATACCTTGTGTACCAGGTAATGCTTGTAGCACTAATACCTTACCAAAAAGCTCTGGTTTTTCTCCTAAAACACCTGTTGCAGCTTTACCAGCTAATGCAACCCCGATTGCTGAACCTGCACCACCTAAACCGATTGCGAGTGCAACCCCTAGTAGTGCCCATGTAATTCCATCAAATTGTAAAAATACGAATGGCATATTAATTAATCTCCTTATTATTTTGATTGTCTTCTTTTAAATTCACTTGATAAACATATTTTAATTGTAACTGTAGTGGCTCAAATAAATAACCGCCACCTTCATAAAACTTACCGAAAAACTCTAAATACTGTAGACGCCCTGCATGGACGTATGCAGATAGCATACCCATTACAAAGTTAAATACATGTCCAATAATATAAACTACAAGTCCGAGTAAGATACCTAGTATTGGAATAGAATTCCAAACCATACCCGCTAAAAGGTTCATTGTATATGCAATAACGGCTGTAGATAATGCTAGTGCTAAGATACGTGAGTAACTTAAGATATCTGATAAGAAGCTCGTTGAATTATATAATCCAGTAAATGCAGATACCATCTTACCTGGTATCGTATCTTTATCTCGACCATTAAATAAAATGATCAAGAGTACACCAATACCCATAAGTACATAGGATGTATATAACATAATGTCTTTGAATATTTGCTCAAGTGGCATGAAATTAGCCACTACAAAGATACTTAGACCAC
>CAZRKJ010000128.1:0-3628 GCA_964600775.1 uncultured Acholeplasma sp. | reverse complement strand
CTACACCTTCAACCTGAATATTTGTACCAACAACATCAGGCGCTGGATTTTGTGGTGCGCCTGCATCTTCAAGTGCATCATTGCCTACAACGCCAAAATCAGGAAACCCAACATTATTGCGATAACCATTGCCTAGAGCAAGGCGATCTCTTAAGGTTTGTTCATTACCTGCCATGCGCGCATTTAATAATTGCTTATCACGATAAACTTGTGGTAAGTCAAATGTTCCAGTCACTATAAAAACAAATAATATGACAACGGATGTCACGGCAATTAAACTGCGTCGTAGTGGTAGGGTATACCTAATTGTTTTAATATGTGTAATGTTATTTAGCTTCTGATAGTTTTTTAAACGTTTATTCCAAATGTATTCATAAGTCATTTGGAATCCGATGTATAAGACAACCAATCCAACTAATATGGATAAGATTATACCTAATGTGTTCATTGTAAACCTCCTATGCCTAAAGCATTTTTAAAGGATTTGACATAACTACGACTGACATCTATCTTTAAACCACCAACGAGTTCAAGTTCTAGCTTCGCATTCAACTTGGGTTTTATATATAAGATTTTATTTAAATTGACTAAGTAGGATTTACCAATACGTATAATTTGATAGGGTTTTAACAAGTCTTCTAATTGATAGAGTGGTTGTTTAATTAAAACCCGACCGTGTTGGATGGTATGGATAATTATTTCTGTACCAAAGGATTCGATAAAGAGGATATCTTTAATATATAAACGAACCCATCCATCAGGTGTTTCAAATAAGTATTCTTTTCTACTGGATGTAATTTTTCTTAAAATCTTTTCTAGTGGTTCATAGTTGTCATCATCAATGAATAAAGCAATCGATCCATCTTCTAAATTTGTCGTATTTAGATTAGATGATTCTAAATCATCTGTAATGAGGGTCAAATCAGATTTATCAATGATGACTTTGATCATACTTATGTACTCCCTTCAAGTGTATTTTAAACATAAGTTTGTAATGTAACAAGCAATCAAAAACAAGTTACATAAAACGGTATATATGTTACATTTAATGCGTATATCATTATTTTACCACTGATGCATCATATGTGTATAGATATCCTCTAAGAAGCCTAAAAAACCTATAAAAACGATGCATAAAATGATATAATACATACTGGTAGGTGAAAATGTGATTGCACGTGTGATTGTCGATATTAAACATCAAAGTATCAACCAAATGTATGATTATTTAGTAAATGAAAAAGACCAACTAAATATCAAAAAAGGCATGCGTGTATTAGTGCCTTTTACGGATCACAATATCTTAAGATTAGGGTTTGTTTATGATATTGTTTCAACATCTGATTTAGCAAATAAATATGTTGAAGATGTTTTAGATGTTGAGCCTATTGTAACCGAAGAGTTATTTAAAATATTAGATAAGTTAACAGAAGATCCAAATCAATTAGTATCGGAAGCTTTTCAAACAATTTTACCTAAGCAGTTACTGATTAATTATGAGAAGGTTGTAACTATATTAAATGAAAGCCTCATACCAGAAAATCTAAAACCTTATTTTAAGCATAACCGATGGAAACTTAAGAAAAAAGACCAAATATATTATACGAGACTAAAGAATCTAGAACAAAAATCTATTGTAAAAATTGAAACGATGTTAAAAAGTAGAGATGAAAAAAGATATTTAACATACCTTAGATTAAATCAACAAAACTTTGTAGGTACAATTAAGCAAAATAACGTTGTTGATTTACTACGTGCAACACCTATGATTTTAAAGAAAGACTTAATTGAAACTAGTAGTCGTTCGGTTGTTGATACTTTAATAGGTAAAGGCGTGATTGAAGTTATTTACATTGTAGATAAACTTGAACAGCCAAACTATAACAGTTTTAAGCAATTACCACATATAGATAACATATATGTGAAAAGAATAGAAAAGATTTTGTCTCATAAAAAACACCAAATATATGTGAGTGCTTATGATACAAGATTAAATCCATTCTTATATCACCTAATCAATGCAGTCATGGTTTTAAATAAACAAGTTCTTATCTTAGTCCCTGAACAATTTATGGTAGACGATATAACATCTCATTTATCCAATGTCTTTAAAGATGAAATGATTGTTCACTTACAAAGTAACCAAACAGATAAAGAAATGTTAATAAATCATAAAGCAATATTAGATAATGAAGCAAAAATTGTTATTGGTGCAAGATCAAGTGTGTTTACTTTATTTAACAATTTAGGGTTGATTGTTACAATAGATAGTAATAATCCTGCATTTAGTGCACATGAAGGTATACATTATAATGCTGTTGAGATTGCAAAAATTAGAGCAGAGTTTCATAACATTCCACTATATTTAACATCCAGTGCATTGTCATTGGATAGTTACCACAAGCTTTCAACCAAACAATATCATTTAATTGAGTTTGAGCAAGGTATCGAAAAACAGATCCATTTAATTGATATGAAAGCCGAACTAAAAAATGGCAACACAAAGCTTGTTAGTAAAAAGTTAGATGATGCAATCCATAACGCATTAAACAATCAAGAAAAAGTTTTATTGATTTTAAATCAAAAGGGGTATGCACCTTTTGTTATGTGCAGAACCTGCGCTTATGTACCACAAGACCCAGACACCCTGATACCTTTAAGGTATGATGAAAAACAAAATATATTAAAATCTAACTTAACAAAACATACTGAAACTTTTACAAAAGTATGTCCAAAGTGTGGAAAGGCTACCATGAAGTCTGTTGGTAGTGGTATTGATCAACTCATAAATTATTTACATAAAGCTTATCCAACCAAACAATTGTTAAAGGTTGATAAGGAAACCATTACGAATAAAACCTTATATCAAACAATGAACAACCTAAATAATATTGATATCATTGTTGGAACTCAAATGGCACTAAAATCATCTTTTGAGCATAAAGTGTCTTTGGTTGGCATTTTAATGATTGACCAGTGGCTAAAACTACCAAAGTTTGATGCCTATGAAACAACTTATGAAGTCCTATCAGATGCAAAACATATTACGAGCAAAGATTTAATAATCCAAAGTTATGATCCGGAGCATTTTGTTTTAAAGAGTATGCTTAATAGTGACCTATATTATAAAGAAGAACTTAGTCGTAGAAAACTATCTAAGTTACCACCATATCACCAAGTTATTCAACTGCGTATTGAAGGTTTAAGTTATTTAAAAACATATCAGTATGCTCAAACTTTAAAACTTAATTTAGAAACACTAGATGTTTCAGTTTTAGGTCCAACACCATCAGTATTGTTAAAATCAGGTGAAAAATATAGAATATTATTAGTGGTGAAATACCAAGGATCCATACAATTATTTAAACATTTGATAAAATCAAATTTAGATGTAAATATTTATATGAATCATACCATTGAATGGTATTAGTAAGGAGCAAAAATTATGATCGTATTTATGGGTACACCAGAATTTTCAGTACCAATATTAGAAATGTTAATCAAAGAAAAATATCCTATAGGATTGGTTGTTACACAACCAGATCGTTTTGTGGGGCGCAAAAAAATACTAACACCTTCACTGGTAAAAAAGGTTGCAGTAGAAAACAATATTGAGGTTTTTCAACCA
>CAZRKJ010000127.1:0-3637 GCA_964600775.1 uncultured Acholeplasma sp. | reverse complement strand
GATTTGGCAGATTTTGTGTTTTGTATATTAATTTTTTACGATTAATGATTTACCAGTCATTGCTTTAGGTTGTTCGATTCCTAGTAAGTCTAGTAAGGTTGGTGCTACATCGCATAAGGCACCACTTTGAAGTGTAATACCTTTTTTAGTTACAATCACTGGAACTAAATTGGTTGTATGTGCTGTATGTGGGTTACCAAGATCGTCACGCATTTTTTCAGCATTACCATGGTCAGCTAAAATAATAGCAACACCACCTAATTCATTAAGTATATAGTCTGTGACTTTACCAACACATTCAACAGTAACTTCAACCGCCTTTTTAGTAGCTTCAATAGAACCAGTGTGACCAACCATATCTGGGTTTGCATAGTTTAGAACCATTGTTTGGTATTTACCTGTTTTTAATTCTGCGATCACTTTATCAGTTAATTCATATGCAGACATTTCAGGTTGTAGGTCATAGGTAGGTACTTTAGGTGATTCTGCTAAAATTCTTGTAGCGTTTGCTAGATGAACTTCCTTACCACCATCAAAGAAGAAGGTAACATGTGGATATTTTTCTGTTTCAGCTGCACGAATTTGTTTAAATCCGTTCTTTTCAATGACTTCACCATATAAATCATCAAATGTTTGAAGTTCAAATGCTAAAGGTCCTTTAACCGTTTCTTTATAATGCATCATAGAAACAAAGAAGATATTTTTAGGTGCTTTAGACACATTTAACATTGCTTTACCTTCAGTATAGATTGACTTAACTGCACTAGGGTTTGATAAAGCTGTACCCATACGGATTGCTCTATCAGGTCTAAAGTTTGCAAATATTACAGCGTCATTATCTTTAATTAAACCTTTATCGTCGACGATAAATGGTTTAATAAATTCATCTTGGATACCACTCTTATAACTAGATTCAATACCATCAAGTGCAGCGTTAAATTGTGGTCCATCACCCAGTGTCATTGCATCAAATGCTAATTGAATACGATCCCAGTTGTTGTCACGGTCCATTGCATAGTATCTACCAGATACAGTAGCAACCTTAAAACCGTAGTCAACTAAAGTTTTAACAAATCCGTATCCTGATTCTTGTGGAGTATCACGACCATCTGTAAATACATGTAAGAAGGTGCGATCAAGTACGCCTTGTTGTTTAGCAAAATCATATAAAGCCATATAATGCTCCATTTGAGCATGGACACCACCATCAGAAACTAAACCCATAATGTGTAGCTTAGAATGATGTTTCTTAGCATGCGCAACAGCATCTAAAAATGCTTGATTCTTAAAGAATGAACCATCCTTAATAGCAACATTAATTCTAGATAGGGATTGCCATACAATACGTCCTGCACCTAAATTTAAATGTCCAACCTCACTATTACCCATTTGACCTTCTGGTAAACCAACTGCTTCCCCAGATGTAACAAGGGTACTATTTGGGTAAGTCTTTAATAAATTATCTAAATATGTTGTATCTGCTAATGTCACAGAGTTTGATTCGGATGCAGGTGCTAAACCTAAACCATCCATAATGATTAAAGCTGCAAATTTTTCTTTCATCTTATATACCTCGTTTCTTTTCATAAGTATTATACTATATTTTAGTTATAGGTCTATGCTAATCATAAATGAAAAGGTATACATTTTAAATTTAAATTAAATATGTCAAATTATTGGTTAAGCGTTAATTGATGTAAAATATAGATAAGTTAACTTTTATATTTAAAAACGTTAGGGGGATTAAATATATATGATTAAAGTAAATAACTTAAAGAAGTATTATGGTGAAAACATTGGTTTATTAGATGCATCACTTGAAGTTAAAAAGGGTGAGATTTTTGGATTCATTGGACCAAATGGTGCAGGTAAGACCACACTGATTCGAATTCTATTGGGTTTAATTGAAAAAACCAGTGGAGAAGCCAAAATTTTTGATCAAGACTGTATGATGGACCAGTTTCATATAAATAAAGATATAGGCTATCTACCTAGTGAGGCGAACTTTTTTGATGACTACAAAGTAAATGATGTTATTTCGTTATATAAATCATTTAAAATGGTAGATGAAGCATTTGTTAACCAAATTATAGAAAAGCTAGATATTAATTTAGAAAAGAAAATTCGTGAACTATCTTTTGGTAATAAAAAGAAGATAGGGATATTAATAGCTTTGATGCACACACCAAAGCTTTTAATACTAGATGAACCAACCAGTGGGTTAGACCCGCTAATTCAATCTAGATTTTTAGATTTACTTTTAGAACTTCAAAAACGTGGGTCAACAATCTTTTTATCTAGCCATGTTTTAAGTGAGGTTCAAAAGGTATGTAATCGGGTGGCACTGGTTAAGGGCGGTAAAATCATTTTAGTAGATAGTATAGAAAATTTAAGTACTAAAGAACATAAGATTGTACGTTTATCACCTGCTATAGAAATTGACTTAAAAGGCATTGAAAATAAAAAACTAGTAAATAAACATTCATTACAATTTGAATTCCATGGTAATGTAAATGATCTTATAAAAGGTTTAAGTCCTCATAAATTTGATGACATCATAATCAATGATGTCTCACTAGAAGACATTTTCTTAAGTTATTATGAAGGTGGTGAAACCAATGTTTAAAGCACTAATAAAAATGGATGTACGTAAACATTATGTTTCGATGTTACTATGGACCATTACATTATCCTTATTAATGTTTTTGATTGTTATACTTTATCCGATGGTTAAAGATATATATAACAGTATACCTGAAGCATTATTAGAGATAATGGAATCCTTTGGTGGGATTCCAGCAGATGTTTTAGAATACTATGCAACAGAGGCTGGTTTTTTATTCCAAGTCTTTGGTGCAATCTTTGCAGTACTATTGGGTTACAATTTAGTATCTAGTGTAGAAAAAGAAAAAACTGCTGAAGTTTTATATACCCAACCAATACCAAGAAGATATTTTTATATGAGCCGTATTATCGTTTTAATAAGTTTTATATTTGTTTTTAGTCTAATTAATTACGTTGTTGTCTATCTAGGATTCATAATGACTGCAGACAATATGAATCATGGTAGTTATTTATTATTTAGTTTCTTAAACTTTATTATGCTACTTTATATGGGGTTTATTGGCATGTTTACTGCACATGCAGCATCTAGTCAAACAAAATCAATGATTAGTATCGTATTACCTATTGTATTATATGTCATATATATCGTTGCCTATGCAACGAATAATGAAATTTTAAAGGCTTTAAGATATATTACGCCATATACTTTTGCAGATCCTGTTGAAATACTAAAGACGGATTTTCAGTTTGAGTGGATTAGTTTTAGTATCTATACTATTTTGGTATGTGTATTAACTTATATTGGATACAGATTATTTAAAAAACGAGTAGCAATCACATAAAAGTGTTAAACGTTTCACAAAGCGCATCACAATAAATATTAGTTATTATATGATTTGTAATTAATATATTTAAGTGTTATAATCGATTTGTCCAATTAAATCATCTTCGGGGCGAGGTGTAATTCCTCACCGGCAGTTAAAGTCTGCGAGCTAATTTATTAGCAGGAACCTGTGCAATTCAGGTACCGACAGTATAGTCTGGATGAGAGAAGAAAGTATTCCTTTTTTAG
>CAZRKJ010000126.1:0-3648 GCA_964600775.1 uncultured Acholeplasma sp. | reverse complement strand
ACCATTAATAGAACACCCAGAAAAAAAAGGGTATGAAGTACTTCATGGTAAAGGTATAGTCAAAGGCACTTTTTGGGGAGGGTGTTTGGAAAGTCTTTATGACATGTATACATCTACAAGATATAAAGATCAAAGAAGTGTTTATGAAACATATGACTTACTACCAAATAAAGATTTCTTCAAAGACAAAATCTTATTTATAGAAACGAGTGAAGCAAAGCCAGAACCTAAATTATTTGAACAGATGCTAGAAACACTTACCACTGAAGGTATACTTAACAATGTAAAAGCATTAATTGTTGGTAAACCAGATGATGAGGTACATTATAGTGCCTATAAGACGATACTTACAAAAATAGGTAAAACTTTAAATCTACCAATCATTTATAATGTAAATGTTGGTCATGCCTTACCAAGAGCGATGATACCACTAAGCTTAAATGGACGAATTGACTTTGACAAAAAGCGGATACAAATAACAGAGCCATTGTTTCAAGATGAATTAGCATCATAGATGCTTATGTTATAATATGCATAGTTTTTCTAATTTATTGAAAGGATATTTAGATCATTTTATGAAACATAAAATAACGTTAGTAGTATTAGTGGTTTTATTATCACTACTAGCTGCCTGCACAATACCCAATCAAACGGATGAAATAAAAAAGGAGACACAGCCCCTAGTGATTAATCAGACCACTACAATGACTGCCAAAGATTTATGGCAAAACAAAGATGAAGCATTCATCGATAATTTAATACTAGATGAATCTAATCTAATAACCCTAATAAATAAAACAGCTAATGCTACATATCAAAGTATTGCACTTGAGACAAAGCATTTCCAAGAACTTGTATTATCATGGAATGTTAGGAATCTAAATGATGCTAGAGTAACTTTCTTTGTATCAGTAGGTGATGGCACTAATTTTGGAAAATTTCAAATATTAGGTTTGTTTAAAGACGAACAAAATATGTCATTTAATGCATCTGATGATGCATATGCGCGTGTGAATATTGATACATTAGTGAATAACGATGTAGAGATTAATAAGTTTATTAAGTTAAAAGTTACGATTTTACCAAATGGTGCAGATAACTTAAAAATAGATAATATAAGTATTGCGTTAAAAATGGTAGAAAATACCTTAATATATAATCCAAACCTTTTAGAAAACAAAATTATTGAAGTAAGCCCACTTCAACAATTAAGCATACCAAGTATTGGTAACTTAATTTGTTCGCCAACATCGGTTGCTATGGTTGTAAATTATTATGGTAAAAATTATACACAAACAGATATGGCAAAAAAAGTATTTGATCATGGACGTAATATATATGGAAACTGGACATTTAATGCAAGCTATGCAGGTAGTTTAGATGGATTATATGGTCGGGTTGAGTTTGTGCATGATTTTAGTATTGTTATAGATTATATAAAAAATGATATACCAGTAGTCTTTTCGATTTCAACGACATCTATAGATCAATTGGATGGTGCAATCATGGCATTTCCTGCTGGACACTTAATTGTATTAATTGGTTTTGAACAAATTGATGGTGTTTGGTATGGTATATTTAATGATCCTGCTGAATATGAAGATTCTAAGGTAGAAAGAAAGTATCCAATGGAACAAGTACTTAATGTATGGCGTCAATATACATATGTAATAACAAATGATTTTGTTTTTTAAAAAAACCAGTGGTTTAATAAATATTGAGGAAGGTATGTTATGGCGATTTATTTTTATGGATGCATGACACTTGATGGGTACTTAGCGGATAAATTTCACAATCTAGATTGGTTATATCAATCAGGTGATGTAGATTTAAATAGTTATCAAAAATTTTATAATCAAATGGATATAACGATTATGGGTAGAAAAACATTTAATGCAATTATGCATATGGATAATTTAAAAGATGTTTATCCGAGTACGATAAATTATGTATTTTCTAATCAAAAGGATCTTGCAGCAGAGGGATTTACATTTGTATCTAAAGATATCGTTACATTTGTTAAAAATATCCCAAGTGACAAAAACATTTGGATTATTGGTGGACAAACAATTTTAAAACCACTATTAGATAATAATTTAATTGATTATATGTATGTTCAGATTGCACCAGTCTTATTAGGTGATGGCATTCGACTTTTTACACAAAAAGAGCAATTAAAAAGATTCAAATTATTAAAAGTAAATCAATATCAACAATTTGTAGAACTGATATATGAAAAAATATAATATAATAGTCATGTTGAGGTACACATGATGGATACAACATATGAAAAAGATAGTTTGCCATATAAGTTTCTAAGTTTAAGTATACTAGGGTTAGGCATCATTAATTTACTAGTGTTTTTTACACCATTTATAGCATATAAACATGCATTTGACCCCTTTGATAATGGGTATCAATTGTTGCAATATTTTGCTATATCACCAAGTGAAGGTATCCCAATTGCAATAAGTACTTGGGCTATATTCACAGTTAGTGTTGTTACAGCAATATATGGTTGTTACTTATATTATCATAAGAAGCATTTTAATATTTATAAGCATCTAAGAATTATTGAAAAATCTAGTTATGCATATTTGGGTATCATAAGTACTGGTATGATTATTATATTTATAATGATTGATCAGATACGTTTTCAATATATACAACATAGCATTGCTGTACCTGAAAGTGGCATTGGTTTACAAATATTTTTATGGTTAAATATCATAGCACCAATTATTATGCGTTTTGTTGTGGTTGTCATCCATGCAAGGCTTGCTCAAAACATAAGCTCAAACTAAAAATATATAGCACACAACGCGTGTGCTTTTTATTTGAAAAATATCAAATGTATTTGATTGGTATCGGTTTTATAAATAAAGTTAAAACAATAATCTATCATATAGACCTTAAAGTTTGCTTTAATTTGGTAATATATATACAAACAAGTAGAAAGAATGTGAATAATATGGATGATAAACTAAAGAATAAATATATGATGACTGCTTTAAATGAAGCAAAAAAAGGTGAAGGATTTGTTAATCCAAATCCTTTAGTGGGTGCAGTTATTGTTAAAAATGGAAAAATTATTGGTAAAGGTTATCATAAAGCATTTGGTGCTGTACATGCAGAGGTGGATGCGATTAACAATGCAACGGAGGATGTAGAAGGTTCAACCATGTTTGTAACATTAGAACCTTGTACCCATTTTGGTAAACAACCACCTTGTGCACACATGCTTGTAGAAAAGAGAATTAAGGAAGTTTATATTGGAAACCTAGATCCAAACCCGGTTGTTTACAAAGAAGGGGTTAAGATTTTAGAAAACGCAGGCATTAAAGTTGAGTATGGTCTAAAACAACATGTAGGTGATGCATTAAATGATATATTCTTTCACTATATCACAACAAAAAGACCATTTGTTGCCATTAAGTATGCGATGACCTTAGATGGTAAACTTGCTACAGAAAGTTTTGATTCTAAATGGATTACCAATGAAAAATCAAGAAAGTATGTTCATGATTTAAGAAATAGATATCGTGGCATTTTAGTTGGTGTAAATACCATTATTAAAGATGATGCAAAACTAGATGTTAGACGTAAAAAAGCTTTTAAAAATCCAACCCGTATTATTTTAGACCCAAA
>CAZRKJ010000125.1:0-3671 GCA_964600775.1 uncultured Acholeplasma sp. | reverse complement strand
TATGTTGTTCATCAATTATTACTAAACCTAAATTATTAAATAAAACCTTTTCTGAACTTAAAATGTGTGTACCAAAAATAATTTGTACATCCTTAGATTGGATTGCTTCTATGACATCATTTTTTTCTTTAATGGATGATGTAATTAACCTTGATCTAATATGCCCAAAGTTTTTATTGAAATTCTCATAATGTTGTCTAGCAAGTATTTCTGTAGGGGCTAAAAAGGCTACTTGAAAGCCTGCAGAAATACTGCCCAGTGCAGCAATGAAGGCAACAAATGTTTTACCTGTTCCAACATCACCTTGAATTAACCTATACATTGAATAATCTGATTTAAAGTCTCTAAAACAGTCATTGACTGCTTCTTGTTGATCTAGTGTGAGTTGATATGGTAATAAACCGATTTGTTCTTTAACCCATGCTAAATCATATTGAATGGGTTGACGTTTTGTTTTTGGAGCAATCGATAAATGATATTTTAATAAATGATCAAATGCCTCTTCTACTTTAAAACGGTATCTTGCAAGTTTCAAGTCTTGTTCTTTTTTAGGAAAGTGCATGTGGTAAATCGCTTGTTTTCTATCCATTAACTGGTATTTATCAAGAAACCCTTTTGGTAATGTTTCATAGATATCCACACTTTCATTATGCAAAATATAATCTATGATCTTACTAACAGATTTATCGTTTACGTTGTTAATACCATATACCGGTTGAATATCAGGTACATTGATATTTTTAGTCATATGAATAACATTCATCTCATGACTAAATACATTGAACTTACCCTTTACTAATACAGTGTCATTTAATTTAAACTCCTGCGCAATATAGTCTCTACCAAATATATTTAATTTAATTTTTTTGTCTTGTACTAAAATAGTGGTTGTTGACCAAACAACCTTTTTTCTTATAGTGTAAATAGGTTCAATAATTACCCCAATTACAGTAGATACTTCCATATGCTTTAAAAGGTTTGAATCCACAACAGCAAAGTTATCATATTTAACCGGTAAATAAGAAACAAGGTCATATGTATGCCATATGCCTTTGTCTCTAAATGCCTTTAATGTTTTAGGACCCACACCGGGGATTTTATTTAACTCTTTTGTCATATATAAATTATAACATGTATCCTTTAGCATATATAGTTTCTAAAACACCTAATATAAGTAATTATTATGATATAAAAAATGGATGAACAAAAGCATTGTCATCCATTTTAGTACTTATATTTTAATATCTTCCATTGATTCAATCAATTCATAATCTGCATAGATTATTTCATTTGGTAGACGATCCACAATATTTTGGTAAAGTTTTATATCTAGTTTAGCAAAATAACTATCATCAATTTGATAACCAGATTTTCTGATATGTCCCATTTCTATCAAACTATTTTCTTCGAAATTCATGACGAGTTTAAAGTCTAAATACTGCTGATGACTTGGATTTAATGCATGGTATTCTTTGATGTACTCAATCACTGCAACACTATATTCATCATAGTTAACAATATTAAAATCTAACGTAATTGAAAAATGTCGGTCATGCTCATAAAACGCTAAGCCGGAAAAATTTAATCGATGTAAATTTTTAATGAACTCTAAAATATTCCCATCGAATAAAAACTCATTTGTGATTAATATATCCGTACCCAAACTCATGTATACATCTGTTAGACTTGTACTATTTGGCATCCATACATCATATGATCTAAATAATTTATATTTACCATCAATATGGTCACTCATATAACTATAATCTTCTGAAAAAGGCTGATTTAGTGTATCTGTTAAATCAATATATGTTGCTGTGTTGCTTTGAAAACCATTAAGTGTTAATTCATAAATAGAATCTTCAAAAGTTACTTTATTTGTAGAGGTTAACCAAGTATCCATATTTCTATTGTTATACGTAGTTTCTGAATGTGAGGTTGATGTTCTAGGGTTATCAAGATTACCACTTAAATACACATGACTAGCTTCTGAATATAATATATCCTCATCCTTTAAAGCTATTGTTAATTGAGATAATTTATCTTCTAATTGCGTGGTTGTTAAAGATACTTTCTTGCCATTTGGTTTTGGTAACTCAGAATCTGCTCTACATGCAATTAAAACAACCGAAAGCATTGCAATCGTTAGTATAATAAAAGTACTTTTTATAGTTTTACTTAAATTTTTATTATTCATATGGTCTATCCTCTATTTTTATATTATAAAGATAGTATAACATACAGTCTTATTATAAGGTGTGTGGACTGTAAAATACATTGGAAAATCATCTAAATTTCTCTAGTGAATATTTATTCATGTTTTCGTTATACATTTTACAACACAAGGCCAAATAACGGCGTATAATTAAAGTGAAATAGTGGTTTATATACTGTAAAAACTACTTGTAACTAAGTAGCCTTTGTTTTAAGTGGAGATGAAACTATAAGGTTATAAAGTTTGGTATTTAATCTGAATAATAAGAAAGGGGAATTATCATGGCTGCTCCACAAAAACCAGCTTCTAAACAAGCTCCGGCTCCTAAAAAACCAGTAGGTAAAAAATAGTTTTAAACTTTTAGTCATGTAATTTTTAAATTTAAAAAATAATACGCGTATACATCTCCAGTATACGCGTATTTTAATTTAGTTATTTTGATAATTTCTTTTAAAATCAATGATTGACTTTAATTGAACTTTTGTTTGTACATCATCTGGTAAAGTTGTGCCATTTTGAACCTTATTTGTTAAAAACTTTTCATATGTTGTCATATCCAATGATTCACGTGATTCTAAAAGTCTTTTGTGTATAGATGTATTTAAGTGGTTCTTATAGTCTTTAACCAAAATACCTGTGAAAAACTCTGCAACTGCACCTGAACCATATCCAAACATACCAACACGTTCACCTGCTTTTAAGTCTCCATGCTCAAGTAAGGCAACCATCGATAAGAATAACGATCCTGTATAAATGTTACCCACTTCTTTGTTGTACTGGATTGCATTAAAGAAATTGTTAAACAGTCTTGGATGCTCATCTTTTTTAGCAACCAATTCTAAACTTCTTAACCCAATCTTAGAATAAGGGATGTGAAACATTAGTGCACCAAAATCATTAATGGTTTGATTGGTTTGTTCCATATAACTTTCATACGTTTTTAAGAAAAATTTCTTATACATCTCATTTGAATATTTTCCATCGACTTGAGCATAATCCATGCCATCTGGACGCCAAAAATCATATACATCTTCTGAGTAGACACCATAGGTATCTTCAAATGTCATAATTTTGGGATCTTTTGAAACAATCATGGAAACAGAACCGGCACCTTGTGTTGGTTCTCCTGCACTGTTTAATCCATATTTTGCAATATCAGATGCAAGCACTAGTACTTTTGAATTTGGGTGTTGTAAAATGTGTCCTTTGGCAAAATAAAGTGCAGCAGTCGTTGCGTAGCAAGCTTGCTTCATTTCAATTGCACGCACATTATTTCTTAATCCTAATATACTGATTAAGTGTGTTGCGGCAGATTTAGAATAATCAATGCCTGTTTCTGTTGTAAACAATATTAAGTCAATAGATTCAATATCTTCTTTTGTTAAATAATTTAATGTTGCATTTGCTGCAAGTGTAATAATATCTTGATCAAATGGTACAACACTCATCTTGTTTG
>CAZRKJ010000124.1:1957-3747 GCA_964600775.1 uncultured Acholeplasma sp. | reverse complement strand
ATAGAAGGTGGTAGGTTTATAGCACGTCACGGATTGATTACATTACAAATTTCAGCATTAATCATCTTATCAATCTTCCTAATGCTTAAATACACCAAATGGGGCTTAGCCGTGCGTAGTGTTGCATCAAACGAACGTATTGCAGGTTTGATGGGAGTAAACACAAATAGAATTAATGCATTAAGTTGGGGTATTGCTGGCGCACTTGGTGCATTATCTGCAATTACCTATACTGCATCTATTTCATCTTTAAGTGTGGTTGCGATGACACCTATGCAAATTGATGCATTTTATGCATCTATTCTTGGTGGCTTCTCAACATTCTACGGACCACTCATTGGTGCATTCATCCTTAATTTTGGGCAGACAGCTATTCCAATGGTATTAGTAAATTATGGATTAGCACAATGGGGTAATGTCATCTTATATTTATCCATCATGTTGGTGGTATTAGTTAAACCAAATGGTATATTTGGCAAGAAAGTAATGAAGAAGGTATAACATGAAAAGATTATATAAAGAAAAAATAATGCCAATTATGCAAAAACCTCAATTTTCATTTGTTGTTGCAGGCTTAACTTTAGTGCTATTTAGTTTTATATCTAATATATTCCCATCAAGTATTCAAACTGCAATTGTTATTACTTCATATTATGCACTTGCCGGTTTAGGGTTTGCATTATTGTTAGGTTATGGTGGATTAGCATCATTAGGCACTGGTGCATTTGTTGGTATAGGCTCATTTGGACTACATTATGTTTATAGATATATGGATCAACCATTATTGATTGCAATTGTTGCCGTTTTAATTATTTCAATTATTGTATCTATTATGTTTGGTTTTGTTAGTTTAAGAATTTCTGGAATGTATTTAGCAATTGTTACGATGGGGTTATCACAAATCGTTGTAGAAGTCATTCGCAATATACCGAATTATGCTTCTGGTACAACTGGTGGCTTCTTAAGTGGAGCAAATCCAAAACCTTTAGAAATTTTTGGATATAGATTGGTTGCAAATGATGCAGTCATCTTTACAGCGATATTCTTAGTCTTGGGGATGATTGCCATTTATAACCTGATCAATTCCCCTACAGGACGTGCGCTATTATCTATTAAAAATAGTACAACAGCTGCACAAACAATGGGTATTAAAATATTAAAATACAGACTATTTTCGTTCGTTATATCGGGTATATATGGCACATTAGCCGGCGTGCTTAGCATGCTTTACTTTAGAAATGCAAATGTGAATGCAGTCGGATTAACATTTGCATTAAATGTCTTAGCAGCAGTGATTATTGGTGGTACAAAATCTATTTGGGGTATTATTCTAGGCACATTTATGATTTTCGGCTTAGATTTAGCAGTGTTCCAAAGATTTAATTTAGGAACATATTCGATTATCTTAAATGGTTTACTAATTATTGTGGTTGTAATGTTTTATCCAGGTGGATTGGTTCAACTCTTTGGAGACATTAAAAAAGGTGTAAAAAAATTGATTTCGAAAGTGAGGGAAATGCGTTATGGTACTGAAGACGAATCTAGCCTCTAAAAGAAATCGTACACAAATGAAACTTAATTATTATCAGGGTTTAGCTTTTGAATTTAATAAAACGCTGAATAATTATAAAGTGGATAATTTAAAAACGATTGACAGATATTTTGATGAAGACACTAAAATCATTAATGAAAGATTAAGTGGTATTCATGAAAATACAGATAAACAAAAAGTTTTATTAAAAGTATATGATAAAAAACAAACGAATTTAGGTATATTTAAAGGTTCATTA
>CAZRKJ010000124.1:0-1947 GCA_964600775.1 uncultured Acholeplasma sp. | reverse complement strand
ACTGGAAACGTCGCCGTTTTAAAAAGGTGAATGAAAAAGCAGAAAACTTAGAACTATTATTAAAAGATTATGATGACAATGCTTTAAAAGATAAGGCTGCATATATTGAAGTATTAAATGATAAGTATCCGGTTACAAAGTATAGTGCTGATGATATAAAGATATTTGAATCAAAACTACAAATCCAAAAAGATATACGTCAAAAACGTATAATCAAGATGGAAGAAAATTTCAAAAAATTACAAGAAAAAACTAGAAAAGCACTCGAAAATTTAAATGTTAAACAAGAAAACTTGAAACAAGTAATCGACAATCTAACAATACAAATTAAAGAGCATAATGCTTCCTTACTGATTAAAGATCAAGAAAGTTTAAAAGTGATTGATGAAAAACTTCAATCTGACAAATTATTGGAGAAGCAAAAAGATAAATTACTTGAAACACAACTCATGATTGAAAATAAAATATTAATTAACGATCATTTAGACATTCAATTATCAGTTTCTGGCTTAAAAATGTTCTTTGGTGGTATTAAAGCAGTCAATGATTTAAGTTTTGATGTTAAACGCGGTGAAGTATTTGGACTTATTGGACCAAATGGTGCAGGTAAAACTACAGTATTTAACTGTATTACCCAATTTTATAAGCCAAGTGGCGGTAGCATTTATTTTAGAAATAAAGTGGATGATATTGTGGATTTAGCTAAACTGCAAACACATGACATGATTCATCAAGGTATTGCAAGATCATTCCAAAACGTAGAACTTATATGGGAATTAACCGTTCTTGATAACTTATTAGTTGCAGCACATTCGCTACTACTTACAGATTACTTGGAACATATGGTTCATAGTAAAAAGATGTTACGTGAAGAACAAGTTCTACGTACAAAAGGGTATCAGATATTAAAAGACTTAGGTATTGAAGCTTATGCATTTAGATCACCATACGGATTACCATATGGTGTACTTAAAAAAGTAGAACTTGCAAGAACTTTAATGACAAACCCTACAATGATCATCTTAGACGAACCAGCTGCCGGTTTAAATGATCAAGAAACATTAGAAATTGCTGCTGTCATCAAAGATATTAATAAGAAATATGGCATTACAATATTCTTGGTTGAGCATGATATGGGATTAGTTATGAGTATTTGTGACCGTGTTTGTGCAATTTCATTTGGACGCAAACTTGCACTTGACGTGCCTAAAGCGATTCAACAAAATCATGATGTACGTGTTGCATACTTAGGAGAAGCAGATGATGAATGATATCTTATTAGAAATTAAAGACCTTGAAATAGATTACGGTATTGTTAAGGCTGTTAAAGGTATTGATATGGTTGTAAAAAAGGGTACGATTGTTGCAATTTTAGGTGCAAATGGTGCTGGAAAAACATCAACCATACGTTCGATATCTGGTTTAACAAAAGTAAAAAGTGGAAAGATTCTTTATAAAGGTGAACCAATTCAAAATTTACCGACATATGAAATCGTTAAAAAAGGGATTATGCAATCACCTGAAGGTCGTATGATCTTAAATGATTTAACCGTTGAAGAAAATCTAAAAATTGGTGCATATGCAATCAAGGGTTTTGTTGAAAATGGAAAAAAAATATGGAGGTTTCGTCGTGTTCAACGTAATCTTCAAGAAGTATATAAGTATTTTCCAATCTTAGCCGAACGACGTAAACAACAAGCATCAACACTATCTGGTGGCGAGCAGCAAATGTTAGCGATTGGTCGTGCACTTATGGGCTCACCTGATTTTCTATTACTAGATGAGCCATCACTTGGTCTAGCACCACTAATTATTCGTGACATCTTTAGAATTATCCAAAAGATTAAAGAAGATGGTCGCACGATATTAATTGTTGAACAAAATGCTAAACAAACTTTAAAAATTGCTGATTATGTGTACCTATTAGAGGTTGGAAAAGTTAAAACA
>CAZRKJ010000123.1:0-3823 GCA_964600775.1 uncultured Acholeplasma sp. | reverse complement strand
CACCTTCGGGAAGGATATTTGATTATACCTATGATGATAACAGCAATATTACATCAATAAGAGATTTTAAGACAAAATTTAAGATTGAATATACATATGTCAACAATCTACTAGTTAAAGAATCAACCACATCAGATGAAGGTTTTGTAAGTACATCATCTTATGAATACGATGAAAAGGGGCTTGTTATAAAGTATATAGATGATGAGGGATTTACTCAAAACTATGTATATGATAAATATGGGCGTTTGATTCAAACTCAAGACACAAGTGGTATTGTTCACCAAACAGAATATAATATGAAGAACAAAATCACTAAATACAGATATCAACTTAATGAAAATAGTGATGGTGGAATTTTTGATTATGGTGCGACTGGAGGCTTGTATAGATTGCATACAAACAATGAAACACAGTATGAATTCGAAAGTCTTTTATATGGTAGAAGTTTGAAGAAAGTTAGTGTGGACGGAAAAAGTTTAGAAAGCAGAGATTATGGAACTGGTAATTTAAGGAATAACTTAATAAGTAATAAATATGGCAATAAAAATATACCATTCAAATATGAATACAACGAAAAACGTCAAATCGTCAAGAAAAAGTACAATGAAAACGATTTGGTAAGTATCTCATATGCGGATGATCATTTGACCTTTATAACAGATGGATCAAGCAATCAGACAAAATCGATTTATTTTGATGAATTCAAAAAATATATTAAGGAAGTAAACAAGATTAATGGTGTAGAATATGAAACGATTACTTATGCGTATGACGATGCAGATTTAATCATAAAAAAAGCATACTCACTAGATAATCAAACAATAGCTTACGACTACAATCGTGCATATGATTTTAGGAAGAACAATTTAAATAGTTATCTAGAAAAAATCTCTATTAGGTTTCTAAATGATTATTTAAGTGTAAGTAATATATCTAAAACAATACATTCAGACCACATATTTTTAGGTTTAAATACAACTGAATATGTGTCTGATATAAAACAAAATGTAATACGGTTAAATGATGTGTTTGGTTGTATTGTCATGGATGTAAATCAAATAAATAAAAATAGAGTAGACCAAAAAAAGTATGGTGATTTAATCTATAATAAAGCCAATTGGATGAATAGTTTTACTAACAACAAAATTATTTATGGATGGATTAAGGTTAGTGGAGAAAATCAAGATGACAAAGAGATTTTACGCATGGGGGAATTGGCTCTATATTTGGATACGAATTTAAGAGTTAAGGTAAAGTACAATTCAAATGAAATGTTAACACAAATAGTTGTAAACACAGAAACGTGGTTTATGGTCAGTTTAAGACTTACACAAACACAAGTTATAGTCACAGTTAATAATCATGATGAAAGTTTTGCAGTAGATTATAAAGCGAACCAGGTTGATTATATATCCATTGGAAATTATCCAAATGCCAATCCGACACAAACTTATTTAGATAGTAAAGTTTTTGAACCGTCAAGTTTAGTGATGGATATACTTTATATGGGTTATGGAACAAACAACGTAACAACCAACAGTTTGAAGTTAATGTATTTTGAAGGAACAAGACATTTTAATCAACCACAAGAAATCATTGCAACACAAACAAGTTACTTTAATGCCTCAGTATATGAAGGGTCGGAAGTGTTTTCCTTAAATGGGCATACACTGAGTTCAAAAGGGAGAAAACCTTCAAGCTACAAATATGGTAACCCAAATCAAATTGTTCACAAACTTAAACAATTTAAGTATGATGAACAATTACTAAGATATGTATATGAAAGTTTTAGTCATGAAAACGATGAGGGGCCAGAGTTGTCATATAATGTAGATTTAAAACAACAAGGTTCAATTAACTTATTTATCAAACCGGAAGAAACAACACATACTACAACGCGAACAATTTTTAGTTTAACAGATCAAGACAATAACGTTGTATTCAATTTGTTTATGGACTATACCTTTAGACTACGTTTTATTTTACTAGGTTCAAATAATAGTACAACCTATACAATTAATCCTAGTACATGGCATATGGTTACATTTGTTTGGGAAAATAATGTAGTTAAAATATATGTGAATAATCAATTAGTACACCAACAAACAGTGAATACATTTGATTTTTCAGATACAACACTATTTATAGGATCTAGAGGTGGCGCTTATAATCCAATCAGACACCTTGAAGGTTATTTAGAAATGGTTAGTGTTTGGGATAGTGTATTAACAACCGGACAACTTGAAAAACTATATATGGATGGTCTTCCGACAATGGTTGAGTCAAAACTTGATTCAAAAGGTAGGTTAGTAGAGAATGTCATTTACAATGTACAAAACACATTGATAAAGACCTATGGTTATCATGATGAGGTATATACTGAACATAATGAAACAAAAATTAAACTTGGTAAAGTACCGGTTTTTGAAGTAGCCTTAGATGGTACAAAAATAAACTATAAATATGATGAAAACTATAATGTTGTAGAAAAAGAAAATTTAGATACTAGTGGTGAACCGACCATGGTTACATATTATATTTATGATAGTTTAAAAAGATTATCTAAAGAAATCGTCAATCATGTAACAATGAATATGACAAATCCAAATGAACCGATTCGAATAGAGACCTGTATTTACGCATATGAATATCAATATGATCATAATAGTAATATCACAAAAAAGACAAGAATAAATGGTACAGAAATAGATTATGAAGATACCTATATCTATGATGCTTCAGTTAAAGATAGACTCAATCGTATAACTAGACTTAAAAACAATCAAACAACTACGCATTATGAACTTACCTATGATCAAAACTATCAATTTTGGCCAAGTCAAATATTAAAAGAAAATACCAACCATCAACTCTTGTGGCAAGGTCCACAATTAATGATGTTTGGTAATTACCAGTATCAGTATAATGAAAATGGTATAAGGGTTAAAAAAACTGGTGGTGGTTTAAATATTAAATATGATGTAGATGGTACACAGGTCGTGCGATCAACGGATTTGATAAACAATAAGTCACTCATCTATCATTATGATCAAAATAACCAAGTTATTGGTTTAAATTATAGTGGAAAAGAGTACATGTATCAAAGAAACATCTTAGGTGAAATCTGTGGTATAATCGACTTAAACGGTAAAGAGTTTATAAACTATACATATAATGGATATGGTGTACCAAGCATAACACTTGGTACAAACCTAAATCCAAGTGAGATGATTATTGCATCAGATTTAGCTCAATTAAATATATACCTATATAAGGGATATATTTATGACAATGAAACAAAACTCTATTATTGTCAAACAAGATATTATGATCCAGAAATAGGTAGATGGTTAAGTATTGACCATATAGCATATTTAGATAGTGGGTCTATTGGTGGACTTAATCTATATGCGTATTGTGGGAATAATCCCGTAATGTACTCCGACCCCAGCGGTAAATTTGCAATACCCTTAACTGTATTGATGTTAATCATCGGTGCAGTAGTTGGAGCAACAGCAGGTGGTATAGTAGCATATAATGTAGCAAAAGATCATGGTGCAGAAGGTTGGGATCTTGTTGGTTGGACTGCATTAGGAATAGTTGGTGGGGGAATAATAGGTGGTGCACTTGGTGCAGGTGTTGGTGCATTAGCCACAAAACTAACAGGAATTTATGGATTTTCAGTAACGAAATATTATATACTGCCAATAAAACAGGTCACAATTTTAGGTCATAAAGGATATGTTGCTGCTGCAACATCGGTTGGTGCTGGATATTATCAGATACCTGATAAATTGTATGGAAAATTGGAACAGAGTGG
>CAZRKJ010000122.1:0-3826 GCA_964600775.1 uncultured Acholeplasma sp. | reverse complement strand
AATCGCGACTACGATATGAAAACATCTTTTTTTATTGTTTTCATATGTAGAAACCGCATGTATCTTGTGGTTTTTTTATTTTTTAATATGCATATTGAATACAATACAAAAAAAAGGAGATAAAAAATGGAGAAAATCAAAGCATTCTTCAAAATTGAACAAAGAGGTTCAACAGTTTCAAAAGAATTATTAGCAGGCGTAACGATATTCTTAGCAATGGCTTATATCTTACCAGTTAATAGTTTCATGTTAGCGAAAACAGGTTTACCTGTTGGTGGTGTATTCTTCGCTACTGCTATATCTGCTGCAATAGCAACACTTATTATGGGTATATTTGCAAATTTACCTGTTGCTTTAGCCCCAGGTATGGGATTAAATGCGTTTTTCACTTATACACTTGTTAATTTTGGTTTAGGATACAGTCCTGAAGCAGCACTAGCAGCAGTTATGGTCTCAGGAGCGCTGTTTTTAATTATTTCGTTAACAAGATTAAGAAAAATCATCATAAATTCAATTCCTAAAGGATTAAAACTTTCTGTAGGTGCAGGTATTGGATTTTTTATTGCATTTATTGGTTTTAAAAATGCAGGGATCATTGAAGGAGATGGCGCTACATTAGTTACACTAGGTAACCTAGCGCATCCAACTGTATTACTTGGATTATTTGGACTCATACTTGTTGTTGTACTTTACGCTTTTAAATTTAGATTTGCATTAATTGCTGCAATGATAGGAACAGCAATTGTAGGTTTAATTCTAAATGCATTAGGTGTAGATATGATGCCAGCATATGTTTCTGAAGGTATGGAAGGGGTATGGTCAGGAACAAGCGAAACAGTATTTGCTGCATTTGGTGGATTTAAAGAACTTTTTTCTAGTTGGCAAGCACTAGCTGTTATTTTCTCACTACTATTTGTTGATTTTTTCGATACTGCAGGAACACTCATGGCAGTTGGTAATCAAGCTGGTTTAATCAACGATGAAGGTATCATTGAAGGTGGAGATCACGCATTGATCGCTGATTCAATTGGTACAATCGCAGGAGCAATGCTGGGAACTTCTAATGTTACAAGCTATATTGAATCATCAACAGGTATTGAACAAGGTGGTAGAACAGGCTTAACGAGTATCACTGTTGCGGTTTTATTTATTTTGTCAATCTTCTTATATCCTATTTTATCAATTTTCAATGGGGTTGTTGTAGGAATTGATAGTTTTGGTGATGCAATCGTTTTTAGTCCTGTAACGTCTATGGCTTTAATTATGGTAGGAACGCTTATGTTCTCACAATTAAAAGATATTGATTGGGAAGATACAGCTATTGTCATTACAGGGTTCTTTACGATTATTATTATGATTTTATCTTACTCGATTGCGACTGGTATTGCTGTAGGATTCGTATTTTATCCAATTGTAATGATTGCTCAAGGTAAAGCTAAAAAAGTTAATCCTGTCATGTATGCTCTATCCTTGTTATTTATTTTATACTTTGTTTTAGAGTTTGCAGTTTAGAGAATATGAATTAATATTTAACTTAAGAAACTGTGTGTCTTGTACATGCAGTTTTTTTGTTGCATATAATTTGAACTTCAACATGATTTCATGATATGTTTATTATGTTCTTATATAGGAGGAAATGATTATGCAATTAAAAAAAGAAATAGGACTTTTTGGTGGGATAGCAGTTATTGCAGGCATCATGATTGGTTCTGGGATTTTTGTTTTTGGTAGTTTAATTCTTGTTCGTGTAGGTTTTGCGATTGGGTTGTCCTTATTAGTTTGGTTGCTTGGTGGACTTGTTACACTTTTTTCAGGACTCACATATGCTGAGTTAGGCACCATGTTTCCTGAAACTGGAGGATATTACGTTTATTTAAAAAAAGCTTATGGTAAAAAAATAGCATTTATGAGTGGTATGATGAATTTTGTTTTAGCTAGTAGTGGATCGATTGCTTTATTAGCTTTAGTCTTTAGTGACATACTCTCTTATATTATTCCAATTTCAAATTATGTAAAATGGGTTGCAGCAGCGACTATCATTATACTTTCATTGATTAATTATTTAGGCGTTAAGTTTGGCTCACTAGTACAAAAAATATTTTTAATTGCTAAACTTATTCCAATCATAGGGATTATCATTATAGGGCTATTTTTTGGAACTGAAAATGTTGTACTAAACTTTGTACCTGCTGGAGGAGAACCACTGACAAAAGTCTTTACCATGATTGGGTTTGGAGTCGTCGGAACTTTATGGGCTTATGAAGGATGGACAAATCTAAATACTGTAGCAGGTGAAATGAAAAATGTTTCAAAAGATTTACCAAAAGCAATTTTGATTGCGATTACTGGTGTTACCATCGTTTATGTTTTATTTACGTTTTCAATTTATAGACTGATTCCATTAAATGATTTAATTATGTTATCAGAACAAGAGCAAATATTACCTATACCCGCAATGATGCTTGTATTTGGTGAAAGTGGCATGTATATGGTATTTGCAGCTGTCATGATATCTGTATTTGGAGCTTTAAATGGTAGTGTCATGGCATTTCCTAGAGTCTATTTTGCGATGTCATTAGATCAGACTTTTTTCAAATCATTTAAAACTGTTGATAAGAAATATAAAACACCAAGTGTTGCGATATTTGGATCCATGCTTATGTCGTTAGTTCTACTTTTATTTAATGTATCAGAATTGCTAACATTTGTTGTTTTTACAGGACTTATTTTTAACACACTAATATTTATATCGATTTTTATATTTAGAAAAAGAAATCCAGAGATAGAACGTCCATATAAGATTTGGGGTTATCCTTATGTGCCGATTATTGCGATCATTGGTATGTTTGGATTATTTATCGCGACACTGATTGAAGATTTAGTGCCATCACTCATTGGATTAGGTGTATTATTGTTAGCATATTTAGCGCATACATTTATCATTGATAGAAGAAATAAAAAAGGCGATTTGTAGAAAATCGCCTTTATATTATATAAAAGTTAACTAATTATTAGGATCTAAAAAGTTTAATGCTTGATTTAATAGAATACCTACTATCGCAGCTAAACTCATACCTGTCAAACTAGTTTGTTCAGTAATTTGGATGAATGCACCACCTAGACCAATGACTAACATAGTTGAAACAACAATCAGATTTTTCATTTTTGATAAATCTGTTTTATCTTTAATTAAAACTTTCACTCCATTTGCAGCAATTAGACCATATAAGATAATCGTCATCCCACCAATAACTGCCCATGGAATACTCATAATGAATGCCTGGATATATCCAAAGAAACCTAACAAAATCGCAAATATTGCAGCTAATCCAACAACATATACCGAGCCAACCTTAGTTAAAGCGATAACACCGGTATTTTCTCCATAAGTTGTATTAGCAGGTCCACCTAATGATGCAGAAACGAATGTAGCAATACCATCCCCTAATATTGTTCGATGCAAACCTGGATCATCAATAAAATCTTTTCCTGTGATTTCCCCTAATACTACATGATCACCAATATGCTCTGCAATCGTAACAAAAGCTAGCGGTGCAAACACTAATATTTGAGTGAAATTTAACTTATATGTACCAAGTACACTGAAATTTGGTAATTGAAAGAATGAAACATTTGCGAATGCTTGTGATAAATCAACAACACCAAATATAATTGAAACTATGTAACCAACTAGGATTGCAATGATGAAAGGTACAATTCTTAAAAATCCTTTAGCTTTAATAGATAATAGTACTACCGTTGCAAACGTAACGAATGCTACTAATGGAACTTTGCATTCTGCACCATCTAAACCTATATATAAGCC
>CAZRKJ010000121.1:0-3907 GCA_964600775.1 uncultured Acholeplasma sp. | reverse complement strand
TTTTTTATAATCAATTTCAAACAAATACATCCATTTAATCATTACGAATAAATGGGTGTATACTTTCTTTTAAAAAGTATAGTTTTATCTATTTTTTAAGTTTTATTCAGTAACTATCCTTACAACAACATCTTTGGCATACATATAAAAGCTTGCCTCACCTTGATATCCATTATATTCAAAATCTTTAACGTATACATCATTTACATATAATTTAGTAGTACCAGATTTATTACTTTTTTCAATTACTACATTAATATAATTACCTACAGAATAAACGGTTTCATATGTATTTACTAGTGTATGATTATTTGAATCAATTGTTAGGTTGTAACCTTCATTATACATTTTAAGTATGTCATAAACACTTTCATCGATTAAACCCACTTCATATGAATGTAACTTTAAATAATTACCTATATGCACAGCATAATTAATAAATATATTATCTTTTTTAAGATAATACCACAGTATTTTATCGTCCCCTAAATCGTTTGAATATTTTACAGGAAAGTCAAAGTTATATTCAAAGCCTTCATCCTTTAAGTACTCATAGATACTATATGTTTTTGTAATTCCTAAGGTATCATTTTTAAATACAATTGTTTGTTCACCAAAACCAATTCCTAGTAGTGAACCATTATCATTATTAGAAGATACTCTAAAATAACTTAATATAGGATTTTCGTTCATACCTGGTATTGTTGTAAAAAGATATCTTTCATCGCCAGTTAGCGATTCATAAGTATATGTAGTTTCACTTGTTGATCCAAAAAGTTTCAAATGATCATATGTTGTTTTTGGATTGGTGTTATCATCAAATAAACTATATGCACTAAATGTATGATTATTTTGCAAGAATTGTGCTGGATTCATTTGTACCATTCTACACCCAGTTAAAAATATAAAGATCCATGCTATAAAAAATACCTCTACGTATTTATACTTAATTTTCATCATATTTAAATACCCCCTGATAATTTCTATTTAGTCAAACGTTATATAGATACTATAGCATAAAATGAGGCGTTGTTTAATTGATGTTATAATTTCATTTAAAAATGCGAATTTATTCATCTACTTGCTTATAACCTTTTAAAATGCCACTTTAACTTCCTTATTATTTTTATTGAATCTGTTGGTGAGTAAATAATTAAAAATTTGATTTTAACTTCGCATCTACTTTTATATACAAAAGCTCATTGCATAAAAATGAGTATGCTTTTTATGATAAGAATTAGGGATTCTTATGTGCACAGAATTGTGCACTCTTATTTAACCATTTATAGTACTTGCTTATTATCACAATAAGATTTGCCTTTGGTCCTTAAGGTAGAGCACATCCATACGGGTCCATTAGCAGTATGTTTAATCGTATATGCTTTATGACATAACCCACACTTCATTAAACCTTTCAATGGGCTATCGTGATTCTGGATAACCTTCCTTTTAGCTGTATAAATGTCAACATAAGAATGTACATTTGTGTGTTGACATTTATATCAATCAGGATTACACGACCAATTATCCTTACAATAAATAAAAAAGCAGCACACCATCAAAAGCTTAATTGTTTATGGTTACCCTGTATAATTATTATATTAAAATATGCGCTAAAAAAAGAGCAAATCATCAAGTTGATGAAATGCTCTTTCTATTTAATGGGAAATTCAAAATTACAATTCAGATAACCTTCTTTGATATATTTTGTAAAAATCTTGTTATACGCTTTACTATTGACTCTAGAAAAATAAAGATTTGAGAAAAAATCTGCGATTTGAATAAATGTATTTGAATGTGACTCTTGATACTCAACCCTTAACGACTCAATCAATTCATGTTCCAAGACTAGTTCTATATTCAAATAATCTTCTAATGAATGAATTGCTCTGGTTTTGGTATTTCTTTGATCAATATATAGATGATATTTATCTTTAGGCAACTTACTTCTATTTAAGTGGTATCTCATAGATAAACCTAAAACAAAATTAAACGCTCTTGCTGTGTTATCATAAAAATTATCATTAATCAATGTGTTATCAATTTTAATATATAGAACTTCAAAATAATCATTTTTACAGAGGTAGTTTAATAAGTTAATTTTATCTGCAGGTCGAAGTAATGAGGATTTTAATTCCTTAAATCTTCCTGACCCATCAAACATCTTATTGTTAGAGTCTAACTCTCTAAGTTTTTCTATATTATGAGATATCCACCGTTTAAATGTTTTCTTTAGTTCTTGTGGTTTCTTAATCACTACCATTGAAACACAAAACCATCTATTTATATTTAAATCACAATGTTTAGTTGTCATGGATCCTGATTCATCAATAGCAATATAAGTCATAAATACTCCTATATATAAAAAAGTGCCAATAGCTCAAGAATGACGTACTTAACATACGCTTACCTAGATAACGGCACTTGATTGAGACTTACTGTTGGCACTTATATAATACCATATTTTTAATTTTATTGTCAATACTTTTTTTATACCCAAGCAACATAAATATATATATTTATGTTGCTTGGGTATAATGCTTTTTAAATTATCATTTATTCAGATTCTAGAAGAGTAAATATTTGTTTATTTTATTCTTCTTTATCGCTATCATTGACATTACGCCAAATGGTTCTACTATCATTTATTTTTCTTAGATTAGAACCGTTTCTGTTTTGACCTTCGTTAAATGGTACTGAATCGGGTTTCTTATCTGGTTTTGGGTTAACTGGTGGTTTAGGTTTATCTGATCTTTGATTATCCATGCTATGCGACTCCTCTCATAATTATTAGTAAAACTGTAGTTACTACAATTAAAATTGTCATAATGGTAAAATCCAAACTAAGCTTTCTATTCATATTACCTATGTAGTTTGTTTGCACTGCGTATGCATTAGATAGGTATGAGTATAATGCGTCATTTTCAGCTAAAATGATAGAATTATCAATACCATTTTCTTTATAATAATCGTGTTGATTATCAAAAACAATCCCCATGTTTTTGTCTGTCACTGTTAAATTGTTTAATTCATCATACAGTTTTTCTAAATCATAATCCTGAATTGTTTTTGAACCAAAGGCAATAAGATAACTAATAACAAAGAAAATGAAACTTACTGCCGTTAAGCACCATAAGTAAATATTTTCTTTATTTAGCAAAGCGCTATTAGCATTCAGTTTTTCAAAAATACTTGATGCTAAAAATGTCATAGTTGCAAATCCAAATGCCGCAACGACGTTGATTCTATTTCTAATGCTATCTCTTCTTGCCAATGCAAGATTATATCCAAATTTTATTTCTTGTAAAATTAGTTCGTATTTTGTCAAAACAATCCCTCTTTCACGTGTAAATGCATTAACATTATACCCTTAATACATTACTTTTTTTATTTCCACTATCTAGCAATAGTGCATATTCTCCTATGCCAAATAATCTAACATCTATTTTTTGGGCAGCTTCTTTTGCTTGGCGTGTAAAACCTTCGTTAGAAGTTATTACCCATGCTTCATCACACTTATAGTATTTTGCCCCTGTATTTGCTTCTTTAACAGCATCGTAACCAACTTTGCTAGCATATTTTTTTACTTGTATTCCTATTGTAAATCCGTTTTTTTTAGCAATTACATCAATACCATAGTCGCCTGATCCTTTTGTTACTTCTGTTTTATATCCAATACTTCTTAATCCTTGTGAAATAAATACTTCAAATTCATAAGGATTCATTTTATCTAAATGATTTAAATTATATCTCAATTTTGCATGTTCTATTTTCTTTTTTTTAAGGTATGAAGTATATATTTTGTAAGGCGTATTATAGGCTCAACGATTTGACTTAATATCAAAGACTAGATTATATTCAACCGGACAGATAAAAGCCCACACATCAAATCGTTGACGGTTTATAT
>CAZRKJ010000120.1:0-3929 GCA_964600775.1 uncultured Acholeplasma sp. | reverse complement strand
TGAAAGTATATTATTGACATTCAAAAATGAATTGCTTACAAGTTATATGGTTCAAAATGGCACTAAACTAGTTGTTAATGGAAAAACTATTTTAAATGAAGTATTAAAAAAGAATTATAAAGGAAGTTTTGCTTAAATGAAATATTTTGATCTAGATGTATTCTTATCATCCAAACTCAATATGCCAATATTTGATGACATGTTAGATTACATGCGTGATGAAGTCATCGAGTTTTGTGACAATTTTAATGATGATCCTATCAAACTTAGTCAATGGGGACACCATGATTTTTGTAAGCATGATGGTGGTAAACTTATTTTTGATGTTAATACGCCAAATGACCATATATGTGAGATATGTGGTAGAAACAATCAAAGTGAGTTGCTTGATGGCGTCTGGGTTTATAATTATAGAAATTTAGCTATATTAAATATTTGGAAATCATCTTTACTCTATAAAGTAACTACCAATAAAAGGTACTTAGAGTATGTCTATAAGTTATTAGGTTTCTATGCAGACCACTATAAAGAATTTAGGCTTCATAATAAAGAAGGTCTAATATCTGATGATTATCAATCAATGAAGTGGGGCGCAGGTCGTATGATGCCTCAAGGCTTAAATGAAGCGATCATTGCTGTTAGGATACTAAATGCATTAGCACTAGTAAAAGATGATTTAACAGCTGATTTTTTACAAAAAATCAAGTTGAATTTCTTTGATGAAATCGTAGCGTTACTGATGCCACAAGTTGATAAGATACACAACATATCTTGTTGGAAAAATAGTGCAATCGGCATGATAGGATTATTCTTTAACGAACAAGCGTATATTGATTTTGCATTTAAAGGACAATTCAATATTATTGAGCAAGTAAAAAAAGGTGTAACAGCAGATGGGTTTTGGTTTGAAGGCTCAATCCATTATAATTTCTTCACACTTGAAGGCATTATAAATCTTCTCTTATTCTCAAAACTTCATAACTATCAAGTTGATGCAACATTAGAAGATACAGTTTATAAAATGTTAGAAGCAGCATATCAATATGCATTTGATAATCATATTTTACCTAATCCCAATGATGGTTGGCCGGACATTAATTTAAAAACATATAGTTATATTTATGCAGTAGCAACTAAAATATTTGGTATAAAGAGTCCGATAGGAAACTTACTAAAACTAATAGAAACAGGCAAAACGCCACGTGTAGAGTTACCACTTTCAAAGCCATACTATTATAAAGAGGTTTCATTAGAACGATTGATTTTGGTACCTGATTTAGATTTAAGTAAAGTAATACCGGTACCAAATGTTTCTAAAAACTTTAGATCATCGCAATATGCAATATTGAAAAATGAACGCGTTAATGTGTTTTTAAAGTATGGTCATAATGGACCTTCACACGCCCATTTAGATAAGATGAATATTGAAGTTGTCATAGATGATACTGTGATGACACGTGATTTATCAAATGCAGGGTATGGAAACCTTTATTGTAACGAATGGCACCGTATGACACCTTCTCATAATACAGTAGTCATAGACGGTAAAAACCACCGTCATATGGGTCCAGGTGAAGTGTTAACTTTTACAAAAGATACTATGTCATTTAAAGCTGAAAACATATATGAAGTAGAACCTATTAACCTAGAAAAATTAAGACGTACGATGAATCATGATGAAGTAACAAAGTATCTTCAAAAAAACTATAAATTAAATAACGAAACGTTAGATAAGTTACTAAGCGATGCGAGTTTTGATTTAAATAAGTATGTAGATGCACAAAATCAACATATCAATTTTACACGCACAATAAAATTAAACTCAAATGGCTATGAGGATACATTTTTAGTTACCTCAGATAAAGTAGTAAATATGGATTTATTTATGCATTTAGAAGGTAAACTACTAACCGAGGTTCAGTTTGAACCTGCTAATCTTGGTTATGATTCAGATGGGTATCAACATATTCAAAATGTAAGACGTATAATTTTAGATCAACCAATTGTCAAATTACAGTGGTTGATAAATAGTAAAGTATTTGAAAGTACATTAGATATTGATGGTATCAGATTATACTTAGCAGATACCTATGATAATCCAATTACTGAAAGTAGACAAACTTTAATTTATAGATTTAATGGTGACCGTAAAGTATTTAAACAAAAATGGAATATGGAAGGAGTGTCGTTATGATCAAAAATTTCTTTTTTCAAGCAAAAGATGCAAAAGTAACGGTTATGCCAAACAAAATTGTACGCAAAGTTTTGGCATATCACAAGCAACTGATGATTGTTGAAAATACATTTCCAGAAGCTGGAATTGTTGCAGATTTACATAAACACCCGCATGAACAAATTACATATATAGTATCTGGTGAATTTGAGTTTACAATCGGTGATCAAAAACATATTGTAAAAGCTGGCGACTCTATGTATAAAGAACCAAACATTTTACATGGTGCTGTTTGTATTAAGCCGGGTGTGTTAATTGATTGCTTTACACCTCATAGAGAAGATTATCTATAATATGTATTTTGATATAGTTAAATTAGATCCGGTAAATAACTATTGTCTATTTACACTTGATCAATTAATCTTGTTAAAGCAATCGATAAGTCAAGAAAATTTAGATGCATACATTGAAGATATGAAAATGCTCTTTGATGCACCGCTTGAAACAGTAACTTCTAAGGAACATAGTTTAAGTTTGAATAAACATGACTATGTTAGCCTTGCAACATACTATTGGCCAGATCCATCCAAGCCAGATGGACTACCATATATACAAAAAGATGGTTATGCAAATCCTGAAGGTCAAAATTATGATAAGGATAAACTAAGAAGATTAGCTCACTTAGTCTATCATGCAAGTATACTGTATTATTTGACAGGACATAAAACGTATCAAAGACTAATTCAAAAACATTTAGAACACTTCTTTATCGATCCAAAGACAAAAATGAACCCAAATTTAGATTACGGTCAATTTATAAGGGGACATCAAACAGGAAGAAAAGAAGGCATTATTGATTATGCAGCAAATTTCACATATGCCCTAAATATACTGATGCATCTAGAATCATTAAAGCTAATAGATGATGTATTGATGACAAATTTAAGAAGTTGGCATCAAGATTTTCTAGAATGGCTCATGCATTCTAAAATAGGAAGCGATGAAGCAATGGCTTTAAACAATCATGGTACATTTTATGATTTAACATGTGTTGTCATAAGTAAGTTTGTTCAAAAAAATGCTAATTTATCTAATTGGCAAAAGAAGTTTAAAGAACGAATTAATTATCAAATAGATATAGATGGTGCGATGCCTCTAGAACTAAAAAGAACGAAGTCACTAAGTTACAGTTTTATGAATTTAAAGGGTTTAATTGAATTGAATAATCAATTAGATTTAAAAAGTCCATTAAAACTTGTAGTTGCAATAAAATGGTTGATTGAACAAGGTATAAATAATACGTGGCGATATGAACAAGTTACACCAGTCGATCCAGGTATATACTTGTTACATCAATCAATTTACAAAGATTTATATGGTATTGATGTCAAACTAGATATTAATCATAATAACGTTATTAACAAAACATTATGGTACTTACACAAAAAATAAGGAGGAATTATCATGAGTAAAAATGTTTTAATTACAGGTGGTACAGGAGGTATTGGATTTTCAATAGCCGAAGTATTAGGAAAAGCGGGATATACTGTTTTACTTGGAGATATCAATGAAAAACTTGGTTTAGAAAAAACAAAAGAGTTACAAGCACAAGGTATTAACGCAGAGTTTTTCTTATTTGATGCAACAAATGAAGTTGAGGTTAACCAAACACTTGATAAGGTTGCTGCAAAATATGGAAGTTTAGAGGCACTTGTTAATGGTGCTGGTGGTTTAGGTGGTAGAAGTAAATTTGAAG
>CAZRKJ010000119.1:0-4001 GCA_964600775.1 uncultured Acholeplasma sp. | reverse complement strand
CAGGCATGAAGTTAGAAATAGATCCGTCTATCGATGCTGCGATTATGCAAAAATTATTAGAAAGAGATGGTATTGGTAAAGGCCCTATTATTAATCAGTTTTTTAGATGGATTAGTAATATTTTTTCTGATGGTCATTTAGGTTATTCACTTAAGTTTCCAGAATCAGTTACAAGTATGATTGGTAAAAGATTAATTGTAACCATCAGAATTAATATCATTCCTTACTTACTTTCAATTCCGATTGGCATTGGATTGGGTATTTGGGCAGCACTTAAGAAAAATAAAATGACTGACCACTTGATTTCAACTGGTGTAATGATTTTAATTTCAGTACCAAGCTTTGTGCTAGGTATTGTCTTACAATATTTATTTGCTTTCCACTGGGATATTCTACCATGGAACGTTCTAAGGGGTAGCGATTTCGATTTAAATGTTTGGCGCGGTTTATCAAGTTATATTTTACCAACATTAATGTTAACGATTGGTAGTGTAGCTGGTCTTGCCCGTGTTACAAGAGCAGAACTAACGGAAGTGTTAACGTCTGAGTTTATGTTGTTATGTCGTACCAAAGGACTTAACAGAAGACAGTCTACCGTTAGACATGGTATTAGAAATGCACTTGTTCCAATTGCACCATCATTAATTGGTGGTTTAGTAGGAATCTTAAGCGGTGCGTTTGTTACTGAACAAATCTTTGGTATTTTTGGTATTGGTAAACTCTATATTGAGTCCTTTACACAAACAGCGGGAACCAAACCGGATTATCCCGTGATTATGGCATTATTAATATTTTACACAGTGATAGGTTTATTTGCAACCTTAGTAGTTGACTTATCATATGGGGTCATTGATCCTAGAATTAGAATGGGGGCGGGCAAACGATGAGCGAAAAGCAATTAGACAAAAATTTATTTAAATTAGCGTCAGGTAGAGACTTCGGTCATGATGCGCCTTTTCAAACGAAACCGATAGGCTATTACAAAGATGCTTGGAACCGATTTAAAAAGAATAAAGCATCATTGGTAGCAGGAATTATTTTACTGACATTAATATTTATGTCTATTATTGGACCTCTTATTAGGCCAGATAACTTTAGAAAAAAACACGTTATGCATGCACAACGTTTATCAAATACATATACTGAATTACCACCTTATATTAAGGCATTAAGTTGGATTCCTTTATTTGATGGTAAAAGAACAATCGTTACTTCAAACGCATACGCCTTACAACAATTAGATAACCCAGAGATTATCGATAGGTATGGCAAAATATTGTATACGAACTTAGATACATTAAAACCGGCTGCGGATAGTACGTATAAAGTTAGGGTTCAGTTTTATAATTATGTCAATTATAAACTGAGTAATGAGCCTACCACACTAACCACAGAAGAACTACAAGCGGCATACGACGCTCAAGGTGTTGAGGGGTTAGGCCGGATGGTGACTAAAGAGGTTCGTGTTTATAAAGAAGCAGATGGTAGTTTAACGCCTGGACAATCACATCGAGTCCATATTGAGTACTTTGACTTTTTAGATGAGGTACTTGATTTTAAACCAGAGTATTGGTTTGGTGTGAATGGTAATGGTTATGACTGGTTTACACTACTTTGGAGTGGTGCAAGAGTTTCATTAATCGTTGCATTTGTCGTGGCATCTGTCAATATTATTATTGGTTTAATTGTTGGTTCGATCTCTGGTTACTATGGAGGTAGAACGGATTTAATTATTCAAAGAATTATAGAAATTTTAGCAGGTATTCCATTTTTGGCATTAATTTCACTACTTGTATTAAGATTTGGTAGTAGTATATTTATTGTCATTTTGGCATTTACCTTAACGGGTTGGCTCGGTATTCAAGGCACAACAAGAACACAGTTTTATCGTTATAAAGGTAGAGAATATGTCTTAGCAGCTAGAACTTTAGGCGCTAGTGATTTTAGAATTATGACAAAACACATTTTACCAAATGCGATTGGTACATTAATTACAAGTTTTGTATTATATATACCAAGTGTTATCTTTACAGAATCAACGTTCTCATATTTAGGTATTATTAACTATACCAATATGACAAGCGTTGGTAGAATGTTAGCCGATGCGCAGTCACGACTCAGAGATTCAACCAGTTTAGCATTCTTAATGTTATTCCCGGCTGTCTTTGTGTCTTTATTAATGCTATCATTTAACCTTTTTGGTAATGGTTTAAGAGATGCATTTAACCCGTCATTGAGAGGAGTTGAGTAAAATGAAAAAGCACGATAATATTTTAGAAGTTCAAAATCTTAACATTTCATTTAGAACTCAACAAGGCGTTTTAAAAGCGGTTAGAGGCGTGGAATTTGACCTAAGACGTGGTGAAACATTAGCTATTGTTGGTGAATCAGGTTCAGGTAAAAGTGTGACTTCAAGAGCGATTATTGGTATATTAGCTGGTAATGCAATCCATGAAGATGGCTCGATTTATTACTACAGTGATGATGTTAAAAACTTAAAGAAATATCAAGAAATGGTTTCACACGATAATAATGATAATTCAGGCACGCCAGCTATTGACTTAATGACAATTCCGGAAGAAGACTTTCATAAGTTAAGAGGCTCTAAAATCTCCATGATTTTCCAAGACCCTATGTCCAGTTTAAATCCGATCATGCGTGTTGGAAAACAGATTGCTGAAGCCCTTTACCTTAAAATGGGTGTTGAAAAAGCGGATGCAAAAGATCGCGCTATTGAGTTGATGCGAGAGGTTGGTATTCCTCAACCAGAGAAGCGTTATACACAATATCCATTCCAGTTTTCTGGTGGCATGAGACAAAGAATAGTGATTGCGATTGCATTAGCCAATAACGCTGAAATATTGATTTGTGATGAGCCGACAACGGCTTTAGACGTGACCACTCAAGGTCAAATATTAGAACTCATTCAAAGACTTAAAGTTGAAAGAAATTTATCTGTTATATTTATTACCCATGACTTAGGTGTTGTTGCAAACATCGCCGATAGAGTTGCGGTAATGTATGCAGGTAAAATCGTTGAAATTGGGACATCAGAAGAAATATTTTATAATCCCAAACATCCATATACATGGTCATTATTATCAGCGATGCCAGACTTAGAGTTTGAAAAAGAAGAACAACAATTATTTATTATTCCTGGCACACCTCCAGATCTTCATTTCCCACCTAAAGGCGACGCCTTTGCGGAAAGAAATGAAAAATATGCTTTAGAAATTGACTTCTTAGAACAACCGCCGATGATGAAAGTTAGTGAAACGCACTATGCGGCAACATGGTTACTTCATGAAAATGCACCTAAAGTAGAGATGCCTCAAGTTTTACGTTCTCGAATTGAACGTAACTTAAGGAAGGAAAAGGAGGCTTCTAAAGATGAATAATACCAAAGTATTAGAAGTTAAAAACTTAAAACAGTATTTCGTTTCTGGATCAGGTAAAAACAAATTAGTTGTTAAAGCCGTTGATGATGTGACATTTGATGTTCACGAAGGCGAAGTATTTGGTATTGTTGGTGAATCAGGTTGTGGTAAAACAACAACAGGACGTTCAATTATCAAGCTATATGATGCAACCGATGGAGAGATTTATTTTCGTGGTCAACGTATTGGCGGCGGATTTGAAACTTTATTTTCCAATATTAAAAGAGCACGCCAAGAAGCTAAACAAGCCATCTTAGAATGCAAACCAGCGGATTTAAAACGCGCTCAAATACAAGCAAAGTATAAAGCTGAATACAAATTATTAAAAAAAGATGATCAAGAAAAACTTCAAACGCTTAAAGAAAGTGAACAACAAGAACTTGAACAACTCAAAGCAGACGTCTTAGCCAATCCTGATCAATATCAAGTTGATACTGAAAAAATCGAACAAATCAAACATGAACGTAACACATATATTGCAGAACAAAAAGCTGAAGTTAAAGCTTTAAAGAAAGATAACGCTTATCGCGGGGACACGTATGAAACGATGAAGAAAATCCAAAT
>CAZRKJ010000118.1:0-4058 GCA_964600775.1 uncultured Acholeplasma sp. | reverse complement strand
ATAAATACATTTAAACTAAGTGGTATTGCAATGGCATTACAAGTTGCATCAACTGCACTTGCAGGTTATGCATTCTCAAGACTTAAATTTAGAGGTAGTGAGATATTATTTATCTTTGTTATTTTAACAATCGTAATACCACCTCAAGCATTATCACTGGCACAATTCTTATATTTTAGAGAATTAGGTTTGATTGGTAGTGAAAACTCAATTTATTTAATGAGTGGTTTGGGTCAAGGGATTCGTAGTGGTATCTTCATTTATATCTTTAGAAGTTTCTTTAAAGGCTTACCAAAAGAATTAGAAGAAGCCGCACAAGTAGATGGTGCAAGTGTTTTTAGAATTTTTTGGAACGTTATGTTACCGAATGCACGTGGTGCAATTATTACGGTTGGCTTGTTTGCATTTGTATGGCAATGGAATGATACCTTCTATGCAAGTATCTTTAACATTTCATCAGATGCCTTCCCAATTCTTACCATGCGTTTAATTAATGCCGCTGAAAACGTATATGCTGCATTATTCTATACAGGTGGATTAAGTTTAATTGGACAGGATGTATGGTCAAACCCAATGTTTTTAGCAACTATTTCTAATGTTGCAGCACTTCTGATGATGTTACCATTATTGATTATGTACTTATTTGTACAAAAACAATTCGTTGAATCGATAGAAAGAACAGGTATTGTCGGCTAATGAAAAAAGAAAATAAACAATATGATAAAACCCTATATCAAAAATTAAATACATTTGCAGATTGGGTCATTCGATTAGTCATGATCAATATCTTGATTATTGTAACAAGCTTACCTGTGATTACCTTATATCCAGCATTACTTGCTGGATATAAGATGTTTCATAAATATTTAAATAAAGAAGAAGTGCCGATATTTAAATCATATTTTTCTTATTTTAGTGAAAACTTTGGATCTAAAATTAAGGTCGGTTTAATCCTTGCAGCTGCAATCTTTGTTGGTGCAATTAATACAACCATATACAATGAGTTTTTAGAAGCGAATCCATCACCATTTAATTTAGTTGGTCAGTATGTCATGATTATAATGGTTTTAAGTGTTATATTTGTTACTATGTATACCTTCCCACTGATGCTTACATATCCAAATACAAATGTTTGGTTATTAATTAAGTTTTCATTCTTTTTAAGTGGTAAGTTTATTTTAAGAACATTTTTAGCAATTATTATATTATTTATACCAATTATTTTATTACTACATCCTTTACTGACACTTATCTTAGTATTTGTTGGTATGTCTACAATGGTTTTACTTTATGCACTGGTGTTTAGAAAAGTCGTAGAATATGTAGAAAGTTTGGATCAAGCAAATGTTTAAATTAGGTATTGATCGTATAGATGAATTTTTACATCTTTTTGACAACAAGCGTGTTGGTCTTATTACAAATCCAACCGGTGTGAATTCTAATTTAGAGTTGAGTGCAGATGTTTTAAACCAAAAAGTAAACTTAACAACACTCTTTGGCCCTGAACACGGCATCCGAGGTGATGCAGAGGCTGGTGTATACGTTGATAGTTATTTTGATAAGAAATTAAACATCGAAGTACACTCACTATATGGTAAAAACAGAAGACCAAACGCTGACATGTTAAAAGATGTTGACGTCTTATGCTATGATATGCAAGATGTTGGGGCTAGGTTTTATACATACATCTACACGATGAGTCATGCCATGCAAGCAGCTAAAGATTTAGGGTTGAAGTTTGTTGTTTTTGACAGACCAAATCCAGTGGGGCATCGTTTAGAAGGTAACATATTGGATTTACAATATCGATCCTTTGTAGGGTATTTCCCAATCCTTCAACGTTATGGTTTAACGATAGGCGAGCTTGCACGATATTTTAATGAAGTATTTGAAATTAACTGTGATTTAACAGTTATACCAATGATAGGTTATTCATATGATAAAGACTATTTAGATTATGATTTACCATTTATTGCACCAAGTCCAAATATTCCTACACTAGATACTGCACATATTTACTTAGGTACATGTATCTTTGAAGGCACAAATATGAGTGAAGGACGTGGTACAACTAGGCCGTTTAGCTTGATTGGTGCACCATTTATTGATGCAGATGATTTAGCTTTAAAGGTTAAAGCATTAAATACGCCAGGTATAAGGGTGCGTCCTGTGCATTTTACACCTAACATGAGTAAACATGAAGGTAAACAATGTGCTGGTATTGAAATATTTTTAAGAGATAAAAATGTATTTGAACCAGTTAAATTTGGTTATGAACTATTAAATATCATCAGAAAAGATTATAAGGATTTTGAGTTTAGAGTACCTTGGACTGAAGGTAGCAATCAAATGATTGATTTACTTACTGGGGACAATAAACTAAAAAACAACATAGATTTAAACCTCATTTTTGAAGGTTTTAAACAAGATGAAAAAACATTTGAAGAATCAATTAGGAGGTTCAAACTCTATGCGTAAATATAATATAGATAAATTAACAACACAAGAAAAGATTGGTCAATTAATCGTTGCAGGTTTTCATGGTACAACAGTTGGTCCTGAAATAGAAAATTTAATTAGAGAATATAAGGTAGGCAATATTTTATTATTTTCTAGAAATATTGAGTCTGCAGCACAACTGTTTAAACTCAATCAAGATTTACAAAAGATTGCTATGGAAACATTTGGTATTCCAATGTATATTACAATTGATCAAGAAGGTGGAATGGTTACTAGAATCTTTAATGATGGTACATTCTTTCCTGGAGCAATGACCATTGCTGCAACAAATAATGTAGAATATGCATACCAAGTTGGCGATCTAATGGGTAAAGAACTCATTGATTTAGGTATCAATATGGATTTAGCACCTGTACTTGATGTAAACAATAATCCAAAAAATCCTGTCATTGGTGTACGTAGTTTTGGTGATAATCCAGATCAAGTTGCATTGTTTGGTAATGCAAATATTAAAGGGTTACAAAACCATGTGGTTGCAACAGCAAAACACTTCCCAGGCCATGGTGATACACATGTGGATTCACATTTAGCACTACCTAAGGTAGAAAAGCCATTAAGTGAGTTAGAAAAGTTTGAGTTTAAACCATTTAAAGCTGCAATTGATGCAGGTATTGATGCAATTATGTCTGCACATATTAACTTTACAAGTTTAACAGAAAACGGCTTACCAGTGACTTTATCAAAGCGTGCTTTAACAGGATTATTACGTGAGGAAATGGGCTTTGAAGGATTAATTATTACAGATGGTATCGAAATGAAGGCTATCCATGATAATTATGGCACAATTGAAGCAACATTAATGACAGTTAATGCAGGTGCAAACCTTGTATGTATCTGTCATGATCTGCCATATCAAATTGGTGCATCTGATCGTATTAATTTAGCACTAGAAACGGGTGAACTTTCTATGGATACTTTAAATGAGCGTGTTCGTCGTGTATTAAAGTATAAAGAAAAGTTAAATGTTGATTTAACTCGTTCATATGAAGATGTAAAAGCGAATGTTGAGTCAGTTGAATCTAAAGCATTTGCAAGCGGTGTTGTTGAAGCAGCGGTAACTTTAATTAAAGGCGATAGCTTTAAACAAAAAGGTAAAACTTTAGTTATATCAACAAATCCTCAAGCAACAACAATTGCAGATGAAGATTCACATAACTCAAAATTAAGTTTAAGATTAAAAGAAGAAATGCCTAATATTACAGTGATTGAATCCAAGGTACGTCCAAGTAGTGATGAGATTACACAAATTGTATCAAAAGCAAAAGCATTTGATCAGGTTGTATATACTTCATACAATGGTAATGTCTATCAAAGTCAAATAGAACTTATTGATGCATTAAGTGCATTAGGTAAAGATTTACATATCTTGGCACTAAGAAATCCATATGATTTATATTACACAAAAAATATTAAAAATTATGTTGCTTTTTATGAGTACACACCAAATTCAATTGAAGCTGTTGTAAAATATTTAAAAGGCGATTTAAAACCACAAGGAGTTTCACCGATACGTTATGAATAAAATCATTAGCATTGAC
>CAZRKJ010000117.1:0-4071 GCA_964600775.1 uncultured Acholeplasma sp. | reverse complement strand
CTTAACCAATTTAATAACTAAAATTTTTCAACTATGAAAAAACTAGTACTTGGAGCAGCCATGCTGCTTTTCGCCCAATTTAGCTTTGGGCAAGTTTCAGACAACGCTGTTATACCCGTGTCTGTAACGCTTAACTCCATTCTTCGACTTACCGTTGTGTCTGGTGGTAATATTCAGTTTGTGGTAAATACCATTGAAGATTACCAGGCTGGTATTTCAAATTCGGCTCGTTACACCACCCGTTTTAACGTTGCTTCATCGCGTGATTTTGATGTTCTAATTTATTCTGAGAGCGCAACATTTGCAGGTATGGATTACGACGGTGGTACTTCCACAGGTTTCCCTATTGCTAATATTGGATTTTTGGTCGATCAATCTGCAGGGACGGCAACAGTTGGAACAAACAATAACACTGCAGTGACGGCCCTAGATGTCGCCACTACAGCAATACTTGAAGAGGTATCAGGAGGGTCAAGCGTTGTTAATGTTTTTGACATACAATGGGAACTGGCAACAGCTGCTGTCCTAGGAAGTGATCCTAATTTATTACAGCAAAACATTGCCCCTGATACCTATGTAGGCAACGTATTTATTAACATTGTACCTAACTAGTTTAAGTAAAAAAAATTGTTTTGCATACTTATGCTTTGCGGGTAGACACAAAACAAAAAAACAAACTATCAACCAATGGTTTAAAAACTTAAAGCCGAGCGGAAATGTTTGGCTTTAAGTTTTAATAAATAAAATTGATGCCGGCATTCCAGAACACCAAAATATTTTGCTTAAGGTTATTAGCGGCAGTTTTTATACTTTCTCTTTTCCATTCAGAACTTAGCGCTCAAGCGGCCAAAGTTTCAGTAATAAAGGGGAGAAATGTGGCTTTTAATTTTAACAATTTTAATGACTTTGCTAACGGTAAAGACTTACCCAACTGGACAACTTTAATTCTACAAGTTGATTCACCGAATAATTGGGAATTTTCAATAAGATCTGAATACGACAGGCTGGATTCGATGGACGATTTCATTCCAATTGACTCGCTAACGATAAGCATAGTTTTGGTTAATCAAACAGCCTTTCCGGTTGATGCTCTTTTAAAAGAAAACTCAATGCAGCCCAATACCAGTCCTACCGTTGTGATTGAAGGAGGCACTTTAACCAATACTGTTGAGTTACTAATCTCATATAGATTAGCCCCTATGGTTAATAAAAAACCAGGAGTTTACTATGTACAGCTAGATTACAATTTAGTTGTTTTTGAATAACCTGCGAATAATGCTTTTACTAAGAAGATATTGCCTATTACTCCTCATAACATACCTTCTTCCTTTAAATGGATTTGGGCAATTTTTTCTTTCTAATACCGAACCCGTTAATCTTGAAACATCGTTCATTCACCAATCAATAGAATCTAGGGCAAAGCAAACATTCTTCAATGTCCTTAAAATAAAAAACCTCAGCAACAGAACAGAGAATTTGTATGTAAACCTATCCGTACCAGAAGGATGGAGTGTTGTTGGTTCCGATAGGATTGAACTTAGTCTTAATCCCCAAGACTCTACTTTTGTTCCGATAAGAGTTGCTGTTGGCAATAATGCACGCGGCGACATAGGGTATAGTATAATTGCCTCAATAACTGATACAAAAGGAAATACTGTAAAGAATGAATATGCCTACGTAAAAATTCCCAGAGTAAGTGGATTTAGGATAAGTAGCTACGATAGATTATCATACCTTGACCCCCAAACAAACACTGCATCTTTCAAGTTGTCAATGCAAAACAAAGGGAACAAACAAGAACTTGTAAATGTAGCACTTGAAACTGAACCCTCATTAATAATTGAAGATAATACTAACCAGTATAACCTGGAATTAAGTTTACCCCACAATAGCGATACTACATTAGTATTTAACATAAAACATAGGGAATTAAGTTCTAATGGAAAAAAAATGTTTAGACTAAATATGCGTGTATCCACTCAGGATACAGTTTACAATGGCACTGCATGGTACACTAAACTAGAATCGGACTATATTAACTACATACCCAGCAATACAAAACCCTTAGTTATTGATTTTACCACGCAGGGTTTACTCAGGGAAAATCAAAAACCCTCTTATGTCCTTTTAGCCGAAGGCAACATAATTTTTGATGATAATAAAAACCTTTATTACCACTACAGAAACTACACCTCAAGAAACTTTGAAGATTTATATAAATACAACAGAATGTATCTTGGTGGTAATTATAAATTTTTTACTGTGGAGTTGGGTGATAATTATCGGTCAAGTGAAGTTGTGTTAATGGGAAGGGGAGCATTCCTTGAGTTTAACAATAAAAAGTATTCATTCACACTACTTGGAAATAAGAATCTGCGTACTGAGGTTGAAAATATATTAGGAAGCGTGGGGTTTAAGGTAAGAAGCGATTTACACTTCAAGGCTGATTATATTTATAACCAAAATCCAAATTTTAATTCTAATAATTTACAATCACATATGGGAGTGCTAAGGTCGAACTTTAGCATAAAGAATATCCATAACTTTCAAGTAATGGGAGCTTATAATATTATTAATACTGAAGAAAAGGAATTAAATGAATTTTCCGGTAGTTTAAATTACAGTTTAAAGTATAGTAGAACCTCATTGAATTTACGGACGAAATACGGTTCTCCAGCTTTTTATGGCACTTACAGGGGAAGATTCAATGGATCCCTTTTAATGAATCATTTTTTAAAGTCTGGGAATATTCTGCGCTTTCAGTTTTTTGAATTTCACAACACCAGGGGTTCTTTTGGAAATCTCACCGCCACAGAACTAAACAATACTAATATTAACAGAAATTCAAAACTAGATTATCAATATTTTATAAGTCCAAAAACATCAATTACCACAGGGTTAGGCTTTGACAACTCCATATGGAATAACCTGGAGCCTGAGGCTGATGTTACAGATTTCAACTCAATAACCCCGAAACTATTTATTTCTGCGCGATTTAGACTTGGAGATGGTTTTACTATCCTAACTCCGCAATTAACCCTTGGTAAAACTTCGATTATTGAAGCCCCAGAGGGACAGGAAAACATTACCGATGCAACTAAAAATATGAATTTCCAGGAATTCAGTGTTTTTTTTAGAACGGCCAAATTCGGGCTGAATGCTAGTTTCACTTCGGGTCCTAAAACAATATTTGAACAGATTGCAACCTATTACTCAGGTCGCCCTTATTCTTATTTACGCTTTATGCCTACATATGATGCTTTTATCTACAAGGATATTATTGAGCTAAATCTAAATATTTCATATAACAATGACCTTCAATCAAAATCAACATACTCAAACATTACTGCCCAACTACAGTGGCATTTAAAAAACAGTTGGCTTATAAGAGCACTAGGCGTTTATTCTATACAAAACAGAATTGACATTTGGGAGGCCAGTCAAATATACCAAACAATTTACCTTGAGGCAGGTATTCGTAAAGAGTTTGGCTTCAATCATCCTAGCGTAAGATATCATGACATTGAGTTAGTCTTCTTCAAGGACTTTAATGGAAACAGCATTCAAGAACCTACGGAACCTGGAATAAAAAGCGTTTTAGTTGAAATTAATAAAATAGAACCGGAAAATGCAGTTAATATTCCTGGGGATTTATACAGTGTTCAATTAATTTCAAATAATTTTGGACGTGTAACTGTAGAAAGAATCCCAGAAGGCAGATACTCTATTAATTACAACCCAATAGGAGGCGATGCTGGTACTTTTACTAAAGCCCATAGTGATATGGAATTTGTTGTTGATCGGTCTGGGAATTACTTCTTCCCCTTTGTTGAAAAGAATAAGGTATTCGGTAAAATTATCCTTAACCGTAGCCGCCTCTCAGGTTTAGGAAGGATTGATGTTTCTAATGTGCGTATTACAGCGACCGACAGTCAAGGACGATCATTTTCAACTCTAACTGATAAAAACGGAGAATTTACACTGTTTGCGCCAGTTACCGATGAGTATATAGTAAGTATTAATAATGTATTCTACGAGAATTTCGATTTAAGGCAAAATAACTTTCTTGTG
>CAZRKJ010000116.1:0-4164 GCA_964600775.1 uncultured Acholeplasma sp. | reverse complement strand
ACTAAAATAACTTAACCAATTTAATAACTAAAATTTTTCAACTATGAAAAAACTAATACTTGGAGCAGCCATGCTGCTTTTCGCCCAATTTAGTTTTGGGCAGGCCGTTAATGACAATGCAATTATTCCTGTTTCCGTAACACTAAACTCAATCCTGAGGCTAACGGTTGTATCGGGGGGTAATATTGAATTCGTTGTTAATACTATTGATGATTATACAAATGGTATCAATAGTGGCGGAGGCGATACTCGATACCACACTATTTTCACAGTATCTTCATCACAGGACTTTGATGTAACTTTAAGATCAGAAGAGGATGATCTTTTAGGGCAAGACAATACTGCAAATTTACTCGATGGCACTAATGTTGGGTATAATTTAACTGGTGGTACTGGAGCTGACGGGACTAATTGGGATCTACCAGGTACTATTGAAGGTTTATCTTCTACGGCTGCAACAATAGTAAATGGAGCTACAGGTTTGGCCGCCGGTGATGCTGTACAGAACAGATTTGTAATTCAATGGAGGCTTGGCACACAAGAAGGCAATATGGCGGGAACATCGCTTTTAGCACAAAGTAACCCAGCTGACAGATATGTGACGAATGTTTTTCTTGAACTATCAAGCAAATAGACTTAACATTCTGTACAACAACAAAATAGCCCGTACCTATTATTGCTATGGGTGCGGGTTGTTTTTTGAAAACAAAATATGGTATCTCAGCTAAATAATTACTCGATATTTTAAACTAAGATAAGTTTACAATAGGTTTATTGTAGTTTTGTTGGATGTTTTCCTCTAAGCACAAAATCACAGCTCTTCATAATCTAATTAGTATGTTTTTATGTAAACATAGATTTATCGCTATTCTAATTCTCCTTTTTTTACAAACTTATTGCTTAAGCGGTCAGAATATTAGCTTAAGATTAAGGGTAGTTTCTGGTGGTAACGTTAGTTACATTTTCAATTCGTTAAAAAAATATGAAGCTGGTATTACCTACGAAGACTGGACTAGGCTTCAAATATTCTTTAATGACACAACCGATGTTGGAGACCCAGGCCCAAGCACAGGCTGGGAGTTAAAGATTAAGGCTACAACCAGTGGCATTATGTCTGATGGAGGGAACCCTAATCTGGATACTGAATTGATAGAAATTAGACCTAAAATAACTGCAGGCGGCAACTCAACAAATGTTAATCTTACAAATATTAATCTCACAAATGAATTTCAAACCATAGTTGAAGGGGACGGTAATCAGATTATTCTAGAGGAAGTTTTTATAAGCTACGACTGCGGCGTTAACCCTTTGTATAAAATACTGAACAACCCTCCAGATTTTTACTATGTTGATTTGGAATTTAAAATTTCCGCTAGGCCATAATTTACAGAATGAAAATTAATAGAGTTATAGCTATAGTATTGATTACCTTCTGTACTAATATTGTACACGGACAATACTATAGTTTATTTGACTCTGAAAAGATAAATGTAGAGATAGAGTTCCTCAGGCCCAATATTGAAGCGAACTCAGGACAAACGGTTTTTAATGTAATAAAAATCCGAAATAGAAACCAATCACAGCAAACCTACTCACTTAGTATTACCTACCCCGATGGATGGAGTCTTATTGGAGAGGACAAGTTCGACATTTCAATACCTCCCGAAGATTCATTACTTGTACCAGTTAGAATTGCCATTGGTCCAATGGCCAGAGGAGATATTGGCTATTCAATTATAGCGGCAATAAACGACAGCAAGGGACAAGTAATTAAGAATGAGTATAGTTTTATTAAGGTTCAGAAAAGGACAGACACACGGATTAAAATTTTAAGTCGAATTCGTTATATTGACCAAAGAACGAGAGGAGGAGATTTAAACATTCAGGTTGAAAACCGGGGCAATAAGGAGGAACTTGTTAGCTTCTTATTTGAAGGGGAAAGAGGAGTTCAGGTTAATGGAACAAAATTATCTTCCTTAACAAATGATTATACCATTTCTCCATACTCCGACACTATTATTAAGCTAGCCTTATTCTTCCCTGAAGATGATATGGGCAGTAGAAACCTTTACCGATTTAAGGTAACTGCTAGAACTATTGATACTCTTTACAGGGCTACAGCCTGGTTTAATGATATGGGCAGTTCATTCGATAATCACATCAGTGAATCACAAAAAATGCTCATTGCAGAGCTAATCTCCAGGGGAGCATTTAGCAATCAAACCCAACCCACTTTTGCAGGTATTATAAAAGGAAATATCCTTCTAAAAAGCAATAGGGACGTATCTTACTACTACGAGAACACCGATTTCTATGATTCAAATCAACTTTACAGTCAAAATAGAATGTGGGCAGCCTATAAGCAAAAAAATGTCTTTATACGAGTTGGGGATGTAGTTAAAAGTTTAGAGGCTAGCACACAGGGCAGGGGTATTGAATCTGACCTTGTGTTTAATAATATTTCATTAACCACAATTGCCACAAAAAACATTAGAACCGACATAATTAATGCTGGTACTGTTGCTTCATATAACGTGAATGGTTCATTAAACATATTTACAGGTGCAGTATACAGTTATGGAACACAGTACTCAGTTTCATCACCTCTAGCAATACTTGGCTCTAAATTTTCTATAAAGCGTAAGCATAACTTTATCGTTAAAAGTTTATATAACCCAATATCCTTTACCTCTCCACTTTCAGATGAAAAGTATCATTATAACGCCTATGGCGGGGAGCTACATTACAATTCGAGGGTTGCAAATAACCTAATTCGCTTAAGGGCTCGCTTTGGTTCCGATTTTTTAAATACGAGCTATGGAGGTAGAACACAAATTACGTTAAACTCCACTCAGTGGTTCAAAAACAGATCAAATTTAATATTTAGGTTTAACTACACCGACTACCAACCCTATACATATAGAGATAACCCCGAGGTTATCAAACCCTATAACATTAACCTCAATAGCGAAGTTCATTACGGGAAGTTTGTTGCTCCAAAGGTTTTTATCTACGGTGGACCTGGAATTGAGCTCCCTAAAACAGATGTTTTTCGCTCTTTGGAAACTGGTACCGATTACTTTAGCACAAGAGTTGGAAAATTAAGTATTGGTAGTAGAATGTTAGGGCTAGTTCCTAACCAAACAATTAATTTACAGGTAATATTTGGCTATGTTAATTTTGATAAGGCTCCAGCTTTATCAAATCATTCAGGGCCCGTTAGCCCTACTAAAGAACCTTTTACATACCAGCATATCTCTGGCAGTATACGTAACCGCAATTGGTCAGTTCAAGCAACGTATACAAACGGTCCTAGATCCATCTTCGACCATTTTAGCTGGAACTATTTTTCAAAACAAAGTCGTTCCCTTCGGTTGATGCCGACATTCAACTCCTTTATATTCAAAGATATCATTCAACTTGAATCTAGTATTAGCTATAATAATGACCTTATAACCAGAAGTAGTTATACAAATTTCACTAATCAACTCTATTTCTATCTTCCAAATAATTGGCAAATTAGGGGTCTCAATGTTTATTCAATGCAATCAAGGGTTACACCAACTGAGGCGGTAGAAAAATACTCAAATCTTTATTTTGAATTTTCCGTTCGAAAGGAGTTTGGTTTTCAGCAACCTAGACAAAAATATTATGATTTAGATCTAGTATTCTTTAAAGATTTTAATGGGGATGGGAAACAAGACCCCAACGAACCTGGTATTCAAAATGTTTATGTGAGTATTCAAAAAGTTGATAATACTACGTCTGATTTTTCATCTTTTGTATCTGCCGAACTTCTATCGGATAATAGAGGTATGGTAAATTATTCTGACCTACCTGCTGGCGTATACGAAATTGTATATTATGCTGTTGATAAAAACTCAGGAAATTTCACAAAATCCCTAGAAGATGTAACGCTTAACCTTGAAAAAAACACAATTAAGCATTTCCCATTTGTTGAAAAAAATAAAGTTTTTGGTAGAATCATACTAAATCGGAGTCGCCTATCAGGTCTGGGTCGCATTGACCTTTCCAATATAAGATTAACTGCAACCGACAGTCATGGGCGTTCATTCTCGACCCTAACTGATAAAGACGGGCATTTTGAACTGTTTGCGCCTGTTACTGACGAATACATTGTAAATATTAATAATGTATTCTACG
>CAZRKJ010000115.1:0-4173 GCA_964600775.1 uncultured Acholeplasma sp. | reverse complement strand
GGTTATGGTATAGTAATTATAAATCCAAATTGATTTTTTCTGAGTGTTTGAATTGAAAACCCAACCATTTGGGCACTACAACCAACTGCAGCCGCACACATTGCAGCAATAGCAATCGGATCAGGAATTGCCATCGAATTCCCAACACCTAATGGTACTGAAAAGACTGCTATTGCAACACCTGCACTACTGATAAATGGTAGTGTGAGTAATACACCAAATATTAAAGCAATAAATGCTGATGTGGTATAAGGTTCTAATTGCATAAAGAAACGTATTGTAGCATAGATAGCTTCCATCAAACGATCAATAGGCCATGAAACGATATACGTCATTAATACCGCCATTAAAATACCTAAAATTGGAATAAAAAATAAATCATAAGATGTCTTCTTCTTAAAGATCAGCTGCATTGCAAAATATACACCAAGAACGACCAAATAAGCTGTAATCGGATTATTTGAAACACGCACTGGATCAAACCAACCTGGCATGCCAAAATCAATTCTTACCAGTGTTGCAATACCACCAGCAACAGATAACATAATTAATTTTAAGCCATCTAATTTAAGTGATAATCCAATACTAAGCCCTATGCCCATACCTAAGAGTGAAGTAAGAACTGGAGCAACCCTTAGATTTAATACTTCAATCCCCGTTACAATACCTATGGTTTGAATGATTGCACCTGCAACTATCGTACCAAAGATACCAAATGTCATCGCATTAAGAGTTTTAACTAAAAATGTCTTGACGTTATTCCAGAATGTTGGTGCAGATGATGCCGAATCTACACCCATGTTACTATTATTTTTCATGTGTTTTTCTTCTTTCTTTCTGAATTTGTTTTGACTATATTAATATAGCATTTTTATTATAAAAAAACATGAAAAACACAAAATAGTTAGTCTATTTTGTGTATTTTCTTCTTTAATATGAATTTATAGTTGATTTGTTTGAATACGTTTAATCAGTTCGATAACTTTATTTCTTATTAGTTCTCTTGTAACCCTAAATGCTTCAATACGTTTACCACTTGGGTCTTCTAAACCCCAATCCTCTTGATGCCTATTTGGTACCCAAGGACAATTCGCATTACAACCCATGGTAATTAATATATCCGGTATTGGTATATCATCTAATAGTTTTGGATATTGATCATTTATTTGAATACCTACTTCATGCATAACCTCTACGGCTAGCGGTTTAACTTCCGGATAGTTTTCAGTGCCTGCTGAATAAACCTCGATGATATCTTTACCATAGTATTTCGCAAAACCTTCTGCCATCTGACTACGACAACTGTTATGTACACATACAAAAGCTACTTTAATCATAAGCTACCTCATATATTTTTATAGTCTTATTATAACAGTTAAATTTTCTGATTATTTTGAATTTCTCTTTATTTTACCTAGACTTTACGAAATCTTTAGATAAAACCTAAAGTAAATATTGAAATTACAAATGTAACAAGATTTGCTACAAATCCATAGAGTAGTGCACGTTTTTTACTTTGTTCATTTAAAGTTGTAAAGTAAACTGCCATTTCAACAGTAAATATAAGTATTTCACCAAAAATTAAGGTGACTACCAAACCAACTTCTGCTGACCAGAAATAAAAGCTAATAATCATTGAAATTGTTAAAATGGATTGCGTAATAAAGTTTGTAAAACCTACAATGATTAGTGAACGATTTTGTTTATACATAAATGCTAACAATACAAGCATTTCTATAGCTATTGTAAACAACACTCTAAGTAAATATTTTACACTAAATTCAGCATAAGGTATAATTTCTTCTATATGGCCAGAATCAAGTGCACTTACATCCAATGCAACACCATTTAAATCGAAAACAATCTTTGAATGAAATAAATTTCGATGTATAATTGGTGATGTTAACATGACATCATTTTCAAGTATTAACAACACTTTAAAAACTCTAGGTGGACTATAATACCCAATTTTATAGACTTGATCGCCTGTTTTAAATAGACTATCCGGTGCTCCATTACTATAGATCATTCTTGCAACATAACCATCTTCATCTTGATATCCATTAAGAAGGTCTACAGGATAATTAATATCATAATGACCTTCCAAGCGGTATTCAAACTCTGATAAATCCCTAATGCTTGCAACACCATCATAGAATATGAGTATTTCTATTTGATAAGCTACATCTATACCTTGTATATGTATTTCAGCTGTAGGCTTTGAAAACATATCTGCATATGTTGGCTTAGGTAATAGTATAAGTGTCATTACAATAAGTAATAACAATATAATTTTTTTACGCATAATTATCCCACCTTATATATATTCTAAGTTCATTATACACTGTTTATAAATATAGTAGGTCTAATACTATAATCTCGCTTTTTTAAAATCATACTTATTAATAATAAAGGACCACTTGGCCCTTTAATTTATTGTATTTTTCCAACCCGAACAATGAGGTTTTCTTGACTAAAATTATATGTTTTCAAAAAGTAAGTTTCTCTATAACTTTTATCGATTGTCATAGGTGTATTTAATATGTGTTTCTTATATTTCAAGATGTTATCTTGAATTTGTTTTAGTAATTCAGATACATTATCAATTTTAAATAATTTATATTTTACATAGTTATTGATTTGAATCTTTAAACTCGCATAACTTTCTAATAGTAAAATTTTAGTGAATGTATCCATATCCTTATTATCTAATAGATTTTCTAGTAATTCTACTTGTTTTGTTGGATGATTAATACCTGATAATCTTATAACATAATCTGATAAACTTAAACCCGTGGCTGTTTCTATTTTTAAATATAGATCAGAAATAATCTCATCTTTCCATATAACTTCTAAAGTTTCAGGGATGTTGTAGTTGTTATATTCAGGAAATTCTCTATAAATATGGAAACGATTGCCATAACATGCAAAAAATGCTTTCTTTCCATTTTCAACATCTACAAAGACCTTTTTAGTTGCTAGTAACTCACGCTTAATTACCTTTTTTTCATGATTTATTCTTTTATAATCTTTTTTCATATACATCTACCATTTCCTAAAGTTTATATCACATAAACATTCTATCAAAAATAATTAAAAAAGACCTCAGTTACTTTTATTATGTCATTATATAGTTCAATAAATGTCTTTTATAATAGACTTTTTTTGATAAAAAGTATTAAATATATACATAGATACTCAAATTCAATCTAAATCCTAGGAGTAAGCCATGCACTATAAAATATTTTCTATGAATTTAAGATACCCTTCAACTGAAGATGGAGAAAACATTTGGCAAAATCGATTTGAAAGTGTTGCAGCTTTTATAAACAAAGAAAAACCACTTGTTATTGGCACGCAAGAGTTATTTGATTTTATGTATCAAGATATTTTGAGGCTAACTAAAGTTTATAAATCATTTGGCGTACCAAGAGAGTCTGGTGGCGAAGGTGTGCCTATTTTATATGATGAAACAAAGTTAGAACTTATCACGGGAGGCAACTTCTGGTTATCCGATACACCCTTAATTCCAGAAAGTAAATCATGGGATAGTGCATGTATAAGAATGTGTACATGGGCTGAGTTTTCATTTAAGGATAAAAGAAACAAACGTTTTAGATTATTTAATACACATTTAGATCACGTGAGTTTAAATGCTCAAAAAAAAGGTATAAATGTCGTACTAGAGAAAATTAAAACATTAAATAGTCATGAATATCTCCCAACATTTTTATTAGGTGATTTTAATGCTACTATAAAATCAGATACTATTAACTTTATTAATAAATTAGTTAAACATCCGAAAATTAATATAAAAAGTATGTATGACAAAAATTTATCTTATGGTGCAAGTTTTCATAATTTTACAGGTAATGATAAAGGCGAACCAATAGATCATATATATTACTCAATTGAATTGGATGTTATAGCATCAAAAATTTATCGTGAAAAAATAAACAATCGCCATTTAAGTGATCATTATCCAATAGGTATTACAATAAATTTATAACTTCAATATAATTACGAATACATTTAGCAAACAAAAAGGTCTAATACTTGAAGTATCAGACCTATATTTTTTTGATGGGTTTGTAGAACTATATTGATACAATTACGCACCTTGTGAAATTTTACGCACCCCCAAATTGATGGCTTAATTTCGCCCTTTTATTC
>CAZRKJ010000114.1:0-4204 GCA_964600775.1 uncultured Acholeplasma sp. | reverse complement strand
GTTCATATTGCATGTTTTGACGTAGTTTTAAGTCAAGTGCTGCAAGTGGTTCATCTAGTAATAAGATTTGTGGTTTGTTAATGAGTGCACGTGCTAAAGCAACACGTTGTTGCTGACCACCACTCATTTGTGTAATTTTTCTATTTTCTAGCCCTGTTAACTTAACCAGTGCTAAGGATTCTGCTACAGCTTTTTCAATGCCTTTTTGAATCAGTTCGGTTTGTTCTTTCTTTGATAAAGATAAGTCAATATTAAAAAATTTTAATAAATACTTTCTATTTCTATTTTTTAATCCAAAAGCAACATTATCAAACACATTTAAATGTGGGAATAAAGCATACTTTTGAAATACGGTATTAATTGGTCTGGCATAAGGTGGTAGGTCATTAAATATTTGACCATTGATAATAATTTGTCCTTTATCAGGCTTTTCAAATCCGCCAATCATACGTAATGTTGTTGTTTTACCACAGCCTGATGGGCCAAGTAAAGTAACAAATTCGTTTTCATAGATTTTAAGACTTAGATCTTTGACGATAACGTCGTTTTCAAATTTCTTTTCAACGTGGGATAACTCTATAAGCACGTTCTGATTCAAATCAGGAATCCTCCATATATATAATTTATTTTTTTAATACGATTATCAATTATATACTTTTTTTTTCAAATGTATATAGTTTAAACAAACTTTATTTAGGAATATTTTTCTGTGTAAAAATGACGTAAAAAAAGCCCTTTATTTTTTGAGGATAAAGGACTTAAATTCTAACTATTTTTCTAGACCAGTGCGCATTGCATCAAGGAGTGTACCGGATGTGTCCGTACCGTATTCCCAGAACATTAAACCACCTAAATTATTATCAATAATGAATTCTGATTTCATTTGAATAGAGCGGGGATCATCATAACTTATAAAGACTGTACCATCTTTTTTAAGTAGGTATGGCACACCAGCTTCTGTATCAAAGAAGTAATCAAACGCTGGGTTATTTAAGTAACTAGCAACAATTTCTGGGTAGAAGACACTTGGTGGGAATTGAGACCAACTAGACCAAGTGCTTGTAGCTTCATTATATGTACGTTGTTGACGTACACCGTAGAAAGCTAGGCCAAAGATAAGTTTAGAATTTGGTACACCATAACTGTTAAATATTGGAACAGAACCGGCAATCGATGTATCTCTTGGTGTTTGACCAACACGTGCAACTGTATTATGCAATCCAGTACGGTTAAATAGGGCATTTTGGTAACTTCCAGAAGAACTAGCCATAGAATATGTCATAACGTTAATATAGTCTATATAAGCGTTTGAAACGCTTAAATTATACATTGGTGGTTGCCATGGACCACCGGTGATTGCTGTTGTGACTAAATGGTTTGGATTATTGGCCTTAACTTTTTGATGAATAACAGCCATCATATTAGAATACCAAACTTGTTCACCTTGTCTTGGTGTTTCCCAGTCAATATCAACACCATCAAATCCGTGGGTATTTATAATATCTACAATGTTATTAGCAAACCTTTCAATGTTTGTTGAACTTCTTGCAATAGATACCCAATCAGACTCTGGTGCGATTGAAAATAATACCCAGTTACCATGTGTTTTAGATTTAGGGAAGATGTATTCATAAATATCAGTTAATACAGCAGTACCAATAAAATTACCACTACCATCAGCTCTTAAGAATGCTGTATTAATAATATCTAATGTTTCAAAGAAAGCATCATTGACACTACTATAGTTACGCCAAATATAACTGGATGCAATCGGTAGCGCAAGTGACTTTTTATTTGGTACAGTGACATTAAAGGTACGTTGAAGTGTTGTATTTTCTAAGGATGTAATATTTGCAGTTAATGTAACTGTTGTTGGCTCATAAGCATAATTAAACCTGCCTTCAGTACTAATAACTAATGGATGGGTGGTTGTCCAATCAATTGTATAACCACTGTACTTCGTAGGTAGATTAATATTTTCATCTACATGTTGTGGGATATTTGAATCTAGAAATTGTTCTAAGGATTCAAGCGAATAACTTTCCCATCTAGCTTCTAAAGTTTTCATTGGATCACCTGCAAGTATTGTAACATCATCTATACTTTCTATTAAAGTATCATCTAAGTACCAACCACCAAAATCAAAATCTGGTTTTACAGGTAGTGGTAATGTATCTAGATTATTTGATTTTAAGGTTAAGGTTGCATCACTAGATAGTGGATACACACGCATTTCAACACTTGTTTGTTCATCATTTAAATCTTTATTAAAAAGAATGGGTAAATTGATGCCATCTGTAAATAGTTTATTTAACATAGGGGAAGCTTCAATTCTAGGGTTGTAATAATGTGCTGCAATAATAAAATCGTAATCTGGTAACTCTAAGCGATCAACAGAAGCCGTATAAGGATCAGAATATACAACAATATATGCATCCAAAGCAGCTTGATATTGTATGAATGCCTTATAATGCCACCTTAATCCAGTTTCTGTGGGATTAAAGATGGTTATTTCTGTGTTTGAATCCAAAAAGTTATCAAACTCACTAATTGTAACTGTACCATCTGGTCTAAGTAGTTGTAGGTCTGACTTTGACCAAAAACCACCATTAAGATTAAAATTAATATCAATAACGGGTGTTTCAATTTCTAGAGTGCCGTTACATGCAGTTATTAGTAAAGCTGTTAATGTAATAAATAATAATGTAATTAGTTTTTTCATTTTATGCCTCTGTTCTTTTCGTTTGAGTGTATACGTTTTCAAGTTTATTTTACATCATTCATAAAATAAATATTTAAATTGGAAAAAAATGTTCAAATTATATAAAAAATACCACTTTTATAAAAGTGGTATAAGTAGGTTTATTTGGGTTATTTTGTGAATGGCGAGGGCAGCAGGATTCGAACCCACACCAAAGGTTTTGGAGACCTGTGTGCTACCGTTGACACCATGCCCCCATTCACGCTTAAATAGTATAACATAACTAAATTGTGTTTTCAACAAAAAAAGAGCGATTTATTTATCGCTCTTTGGTTCAACATCACTAAATAGTTGAGGTTGTGGTTTTCTGTTGTCATCCTTTGGTTCATTGTTACCTTTTTTGTTTTTGATAAGTTGTAGAACTTGTCTATGGAAGAACCAGAAATACGGAATGACTACGAATAAAACAGCATAAACACTATATACAATCCAGTATGCAAAGTTGTATGGTGATAGGTCAGCGGGATGATAATCTAAGACCAGGTTATGGACATTGTTATCAGCTGTTGGTCGTATACCATTCATACCACGAGAGAAGTTATATGTCTCTGGTGCTAAATTTAAATTATCATGTGTAACTAATGGTGTACCAGATGCAAAGTTTGTACCATCTGTTAATCTATATACATGAACACGTTCTGGATTATCTGGTTCATCTAAATCAATGAATGTAGCAAATACATCGATGGCTTGAATATGGTATTCAAAGTTATACCCTTCAGGAAATTCTAAATCACTGTTTGCTTCAAGTAAGTGATTGGCAAAGCTACTGTTTGCAATTAATGCGACTCTAAAGGATGCTCTGTTTGCATTGGATGCACGGATATCCGTATAAATATTTAAGTAACTTCTATCTTTTAAGACTATTTGTCTTTTATCAGGGTCTTGTGCATAGTATCCAGTAACTTCTAGACTATAGTAAGCAACCTCTGTTGAATAAGACTCTAATAATATAAATACACCATCACCATATAGATCAAATTGTGGATTTTTATCGACAACCACATGTGGATACATACCGAGTTTTACTTGGTATTTTTCATCAATAGTTTCTGTTGTTGTATCATAGAATGGTTGTCCATCTAAGTTTAGTATTTGATCTTGTGAGTAATAGGTATTAGAAACAGCATTTAAGTGTCCTAAACCTTCAAACATATTATAATCTTCATTTTCTATAGCAAATTTTGTGACATTATTGTAAATATACTCAGAAACACGGATACCTTCAGTACCTCCAGCAATGAGTTCAATAAAGCCAATAACAATTAAAACAAATAAAATATATAGTATTCTTCCAAACCATTTCATCTTGCAATTACTTCCTTTCTTTAATATAATATCAAATATATTCTACAAAGGGTATAAAAAACTTATTTTTCCTATATTTTTAACTTTACAAAATAAAATAAGTTGGTATAATAATACTTGCGCAAAGTATGGCGG
>CAZRKJ010000113.1:0-4220 GCA_964600775.1 uncultured Acholeplasma sp. | reverse complement strand
AAGAGGTGCATTTTTAGTTTCTGGTTCTGTTAATGATCCTAAAAAGGCAGAGTATCATTTAGAAATATATTCAGATAACTCAGATAAAATCATTAGAATACAAAGTTTAATGAACTTACTTGAAATGAATGCGAAAGTTACAAAACGTCGTAAAGGTTATATTGTATATTTAAAGGATGTAAATAAAATAGAGGATTTCTTAAGATATATTGGTGCGAGTCAAACGGTCTTTGAATTTGAAGATATACGGATTAAAAGAGATTTCAATAATTCTATTAATCGGGTACTAAATTGTGAACTTGCAAATGAAAAGAAAACCATTGTCGCAGCAAATGCACAATTAGAAGATATAGAACTGATTGAAAAGTACCACGTAGACTTAAATGAAAAACTCAAACAAGTTATTTACTTAAGAAAAACTTATCCGGATGCATCATTAGTTGAGTTACTAGAACAATTTGAGCTAGAATTTGGTGAAACAATTACAAAATCAGGGCTAAACCATAGATTTAAGAAAATTAAAGATCTAGCAATAGAATTAAGAAGTGAGGACTAAATTTATGATACATGCAATTGGTACAGATTTAGTAGAATTAGAACGTATTAAAACAATTGGTATTGAACGTTTTAAAAACAAAATTTTAAATCAAGATGAGTTAAAAGAATTTGATTTAATTGTGCATGAAAACCGCAAGTTAACTTATCTTGCAGGGCGTTTTGCAGTTAAAGAATCGCTCTTCAAATGTTTCAAGTCTGGTGATAAAACAGCCAATTATAAAGACTTTACGATTTTGAATGATTCTGTTGGTGCACCTTACTGCTTATCTAAACATACCAAGGACTTTGTGGTACATATTACAATAAGTCACACAAACGACTATGCTGTGGCATTTGTTGTGTTAGAAACACAACTTTAGGTTGTAAAATCAAGCAGTTTTAAGTATAATATTATTGCGTAAAAATTTAAGGATGTGAAAGACATGGCTAGAGTAAATAAAAAAGAAATAAAAAAAACCGTTAAAAAAGTAGAAGATGACGGTTTAAAAGGGATAAAAGAAGAATCTGAAAAAGGTGAATTATTTTTCAAGATTGTACTAATTATTATGGCAGTAGCACTTGTTTCAGTAGTGTTATATTTTGTTATTGATGCAATCATTTCAAATAACAGTAACGAAGATACATTACGTTATGAAGATTCAAACTATGTATTGGTTGATGATGTAAGTAAAATCTCAAATCGTGAGAACTTTGAAAACCTTACACATGCAGGCTTAAAGTATACATTAGATCGTTATGCTTATGTTTATATTTTCTTTTATTCAGAAAATGATACAAACTCATGGCAACCAGGTGCACTTGATGTCATGGATGATATTGTAGGATTAAGTTCAGTTACTGAAGTGACTTATCAAGGTTTCGTGTTTACTGTAATTAATGATGATATTGCAATATTCTTCGTGAATGTTGATGACCCAGCTAACGAAGCATGGGCAGCTGTTGTTGATGTAAGTGATGGCCAAGCATCTAGAGCAGTAATCCCTGTATTATTAGAAGTTGTTAATGGTGAAGATTTAAATTGGTTTGGGCCACATGCACAAGCTGGTAAAAACCAACCTGCAGAAGCTAAATTAAACGATATATTAGATGATTTAAATTAACCAAATTAAAGGGAAATTACTTTTTCCCTTTATTTATTTTGAAACTAGAGGAGTGAGACTATGAATGAACAATTAATCAATAGCGTTTCAAAGGAATTGAAATTACCAATAGCTAAAGTTAAGGTTGTACTTGAACTTTTAGCAGATGGTGCAACCATACCATTTATCGCACGTTATCGTAAAGAAATGACTGGCGGTATGGATGAAGAACAAATATTTGCAATTAACCAAATGTTTGAGTATGCAAATAATTTATTCAAACGTAAAGAAGATGTCATCCGTTTAATTGAAGAAAAAGGTATGTTAACAGATGCATTAAAGTTAGAAATCTTAAATGCTACGAAACTTGTAGAAGTAGAAGATTTATACCGTCCATATAAAGAAAAGAAAAAGACAAAAGCAACAGAAGCAATTGCTAAAGGTTTAGAACCTCTAGCAAACTTCTTATTATCATTTCCAACCACGGATGTTTTAGCAGAAGCTAAAAAGTATTTAAATGATGATGTAAAAGATGAAAAAGAAGCACTAGAAGGTGCTGGCTTTATCGTATCTGAAATGGTTAGTGATGATGCTAACTACCGTAAATACTTAAGAGATTATTTATTTAAGCACGGTCTTATTATGACAAGTGTCAAGAAAAACGGTAAAGAGTTAGACCAAAAACGTGTCTATGAAATATATTATGATTATAGCCAACCAATTAGTAAAGTTAAGCCACATCAAGTATTAGCAATTAACCGTGCTGAAGATGAAAAAGTTATTACAGTTAAACTAGATGGTACAAAAGATGCAATGGAAGATTACTTAATTAAACAAGTTATTAAAAAATCTTCAAATGCAGATAGTTATTTAGAAGATGCAATTAAAGATTCTTTAAAACGTTTAATCTTCCCTTCAATTGAAAGAGAAATCCGTTCTGAATTATCTGAACGTGGTGAAGATCAAGCCATTGAAGTATTTGCAGATAACTTGAGTAAATTATTATTACAGCCACCACTTAAAGGTAAAGTCATTTTAGGGATTGACCCGGCATTTAGAACAGGTTGTAAATGGACAGTTGTTGACCAAACAGGGCAAGTACTTGAAAAAGGTGTGATCTATCCACATGAGCAAAGTCAAGGTGGTAAACCTGATGAGCAAAAAGTATTCCAAGCAGAATTACAATTAAAAGTATTATATAAAAAATATAAATATGAACTCATTGCTATTGGTAATGGTACAGCATCTAGAGAAACAGAAAAATTTGTTGTTAATGTTATTAGAGCACAAAACATGGATACAAAATATGTTATCGTAAATGAAGCTGGAGCATCTGTTTATTCAGCAAGTGAAGTAGCAAGAGAAGAGTTCCCAGACTATTCAGTTGAAGAACGTAGTGCAGCAAGTATTGCACGTAGACTACAAGACCCATTATCTGAACTTGTTAAAATAGATCCAAAATCTATTGGTGTTGGTCAGTACCAACACGATATTGCACCTAAAAAGTTAGATGATTCATTAAACTTTGTTGTGACTCAAGTTGTAAACCAAGTTGGTGTGAATGCCAATACTGCAAGTAAATCCTTATTAACATATGTTTCTGGTTTAAGTAAGAATGTAGCTGAAAATTTAGTAAGTTATAGAAATAAAATTGGTGGCTTTAAATCTCGTGAGGATTTACTTAGTGTGCCGAGTTTAGGACCAAAGACTTATGAACAAGCAGTAGGATTCTTAAGAATACCTGAATCTAATGAAATATTAGATCAAACATCTATTCACCCTGAAAGTTATGAACTGGCAAGATTAGTTATGAAAAAACTATCGATTAGTGCTGAAGATATTGGTAAACCAAGTATTCGTTTATGGACAGATAATATTGATAGAGACCAAGTAGCTAAAGAATTAAATACAGATAAATATACATTAGATTTAATTTTAGATGCTTTTGTTGCGCCGATGCGTGATCCACGTGACGAATACCAACAACCAATTTTAAAATCCGATATTTTATCCATCGAAGATTTAAAGGTCGGTATGGAATTGGAAGGTACAGTTAGAAACGTAACAGATTTTGGTGCTTTTGTTGACATTGGTCTTAAAAATGATGGCCTTGTTCACATATCAAAATTATCCAATAAATTCATTAAACATCCTAAAGATGTTGTCTCTGTAGGGCAGATTGTAACGGTTTGGGTATTGAACATTGATCTTGACAAAGGTAAAGTCGGATTAACAATGGTAAATACATTAAATTAGTGATTGACAACTACTAAAAAATAAGTTAATATATTAAGGCATGATTTAATATCATGCCTACAATGGAGCGATACTCAAGAGGCCGAAGAGGGCGCACTGCTAACGCGTTAGACGGTTAACCCCGTGCGAGGGTTCAAATCCCTCCCGCTCCGCCATTGGCCCGTTGGAGAAACGGTTAACTCACATGCCTTTCACGCATGCATTCACGGGTTCGAATCCCGTACGGGTCACCAATATTGATATGAAATGCTCTACTCATTAATGAGTGGAGCTTTTTTATTAATTAGGAAATTCTATTTACATACTCTATATAGATACTGCTACACA
>CAZRKJ010000112.1:0-4239 GCA_964600775.1 uncultured Acholeplasma sp. | reverse complement strand
TAGATACTTCTTCTATTATTATATGAATGTTTTTGTTAAGCCGTTTTTAAAGAAAGCAATACGATGTTTTCAACGTGGGGTGTATAACTAAACATATCAAAGGCTTGAATTTTTGAAAGTGTATAGTGATTTCTTAGTTGTTTGTAATCTCTTTCTTGTGTATCCGGATTACATGAAACATAGATTATTGTTTGAGGCTTTAGTTTTAATACAGTTTGGATAAACTTTAAGCTTGCACCTTCTCTTGCAGGGTCCATAATAAGACAATCAACGGATTCATTTAATTTTAATAGTGTCTCTTCGACATCACCTAATATGAAATGTGCATTTGATATATTATTCATGCGTTTATTATCAATAGCATCTTTATAAGATGCAGGATTAATTTCCAAACCATATACCTTTTTAGCATATTTTGCTGCTAGAAGTGTCATTGTGCCTATACCTGAATATGCATCTACTACAATATCCGTTGGTTTAACATGTGCAAAATCAAATACTGTCTTATAAAGGTTAAACATTTGCATCGGATTAATTTGATAAAATGCATTAGCCGATATTTTAAACTTTAAATCATCAATCTGATCTATGATGTAGCCTTTACCATAAAGTATACGTTCCTCATCTAATAACACAAACTTAGAATCTTTTCTATGTATATTCTGAACAACAGTTGTAACATTAGGGTGTAGATCAATTAATTCATTGACAAGTTTTTTATAATTTGGAAATGTATTTAAGTTGGTAGCAAAAATAACCATCATTTCACCGGTTGCAAATGATTTTCTAATCATGACATGTTTAATAATACCTTGTCTATAAATTCTTGTATAAGCCTTAAACTTATATTTATTCAGTAACTTTTCTATTGAAACAAATACGAGATCAATTGCTTCATCATGTAAATAATGACCAAGTTTTGGTTTGATATGACGGCTACCTTCAATAAATAACCCCAACCTTAGATGTTGTGTATTATTAACATTGATATTGGTTGCTGATAGTACTGCTTTATGGCGATAACCTCTTGGTTTTGGATTTGGTACAATTGGTAAAATATCTTTATTAAATAAAGACTTTATGTAAGCAGATTTTGTATGCAGTTGGTCTTTATATGTCATTTGTTCAAATTTGGCTGTATCTAGTTGATCAAATGTACTGTTATCATTATAATCTTTTTGCATTGAGTGTCCTTTGAATATCTATTTTTCTTAATAATTTTGATTCTAAAATGTATGGTTTTAATGCTGATGTTTGTTTGCTTTTGAATAAACTTTGTGCAACTAAGGATGCAATTACTCGTGCACCATAATTGTTTAGGTGTGTGTTATCAATAAGACCATTTGGATAATTTATATGTTCATTTGGTAACAAGTGCATAAACATCTTCCTAGAGTTTGTATCAGATAAATATTTATAAAGTTTATAGGTATTTTTATACATGTCAATAAACTTAACACCATAATTATTTGCAAAGTTTTTAGCAGCATATGGATATAAACCTACAGTACGCTTTTCTAAGACCTTTTCACAGATAAAATACCTTCTTGAAATACTTGAAAAAATAATTGGTTCAACATTAAGTTTTCGTGCCTCATCGACATAATACTTAAGATTATCTTGGTAGGTACTTAATGGAAACGTAAATTTTTCAGGATCAATAATCTTTGAATCATTATGTCCAAACTGAATGATTAAATAATCACCTGGCCTAAAGTTTTTTCTAGCCTCACTAAATAGACCACGGTCCTTAAATGATTTTGTGGATTCACCATTTTTTGCATAGTTTTTTATTGTCACTTTATCATTAAAATACAGATGGAAAAGTTCTCCCCAACCATGCTCAGGTCGTTTTTCATCTAATTTTATCGATGCAGTTGAGTCACCTATTATATGGATTGTTATCATCATCTTATCCTTTGAGCCATTTTAACAAAAGCTTTTTTATCATTATCATAAGTAAGGTATGTCAAGACTTGATCATAATTATACCATCCTGCATGCATCACTTCTGATTGTTGTCTTGTAATCTTTTGGTTTTGTGCTTCCCCTAAAAAATAATAAACATCCTTATAAATACCATTTGGCATCAAATAAGTAATTGTCTCCATTTTATCAGATACAATTTCAAGCAATATACCCGTTTCTTCCAATACTTCTCTTTTAGCTGTGTCAATGATCGACTCATTCTGCTCAACATGACCTTTTGGAAAAGAATAGTGATTACCATTTTTATTTTGTATCATCAAAAACAATAATTGGTCATGATCTTTAGTAAAAACTATAGCACCTGCTGAAACTTCTTTAACCATATTATATATGCTCCTTTATATTGTCAATAATTTTATTTGCTGTTGATTGACTAAAATATTTTAGATCAATTTCTTTTTTGCCTTGTTTCGTGTGTATATGAAGGATTTTTGTATCCTCATTAAGGTTATATGTAACGATATCCTTAAATCTAATACTTGCTTTTTCATATCTTGATATTAAGACAACCAAAAAGTTATCATTTGTATTTTTTAGTCCATAATCTAAAGTATCCGATTTTAATATGATATTATCTTTTCTAATATAGCGACTAAACAAACTATGAAAGAGAATGATGAGCAACAAAATGATTGCTGAAACATTTGTTAATACTGGTAGATTAAGTGTTGCACCAACAATTATTAGTCCAATACAAACAAGTACAAATGGTAACAAAATCAATAAGAGTTGAATAAGTTTTTTACTTGGCATAAATATTTTCATAAGTTAATTCCTTTTTCTATACTATAAACATTATATACGAAAAAGAGCCTAAAAGGCTCAAAGTTCGTTTATTTGTTTAACCATTTCTTTAAATCATCTAAAACAGTTTGATTTATTTGGTGTCCTAAATTATGTTGGTGTACATAAACATTAGCACCTGCGTTCTTTAACTTAGCTATTAATAGATGATTTTCATTATTTTTAACATATGGATCTACATCAGATGTTGCAACAAATATTTCAACACCATCTAGATTACTAAATTCGACATTTGGCTGCAAGAGTACTGGACTAAGTAAAATGACTTTGTTTAAAACTTTACCATAAAGTTGAATGAGTGACTCTAAAATGTTTGCCCCATTAGAAAAGCCTAAACCTACAATTTGATTAGGATCTAGCTCATAATTTATAGTAGCTTGTTCAATAAATGATTTTAGATTACTTGTTTCTAAAACTAAGTTATCGATATCATAGTTACCCATACCATAACGCTTAAAAAAGCGGTTCATGCCATTTTCAGATACATTACCTCTAGGTGACAAGATATTATATGTCGGATTTAAATACCTTACTAAAGGTATTAAATCATTTTCATCTGCACCTGTACCATGTAATGTTAAAAATGTTTGTTTACTTTGATTATCTATATATATATGTTTCATTAAGTTGTTTCCTCTAGTGCTTTAGCATAGTAACCAAGTTTTTTTAATGAATCATTTAACAATGCTTGTTCTTCTGTTGTAAGTATGCCAAATACATTTGTAAGTACCTTATAGTGTTTAGGCAAGATGTCATTTAACTTATCCAATCCGAGTTTACTTAACTCAACATAAAAGGTACGCTTATCATCTGTATCTTGTAAGCGACAAATTAGCCCCTTAACTTCCAAACGATCAAGTACATAAGTCATTGATGAGTTTGGAATCAATACCGCTTGGGTAATCTCATTTACTGATAATCTACCTTTATGATAAAGTGCTTCAACAGCAGCAAACTCATTCATTGTAAATCCATAGTTCTTAACATCTTTTTTTATTATTTGTTCAAGCGATTGCACAGCTCTAAATAGTATGCGCATCGTCTTTAAATCGTTGCTATTTTCCATATTTTCACCTCATAAGTATTCTTTTTTAAATACTTTATTGCTACGTACTGTATCAAAGTGTTTGACCACACTTTCAACATAAGTTCTTCTGTTTTTAAATGCTGGTGGCAGTGCCAGTGTTTCACCTAAGATCTCATATGTTTCTTCATGATCAATGAATCCTGGTTCATCAGTTGCTAATTCAAATAAAATGCCTGGATATAATCTAGTATATACAGATTCGAAATAATAACGGTCCACATAACCAGAATGTGGTGCACCAAGTTTTGATAAATGTGCTGCCCAAGCATCTAAGTCAGCTCTAGTTTTAACCCTAAATGCAACATGGTGTACACCACCATAACCTTGAGTACCTGGAGGTAATAGTAGACTTTCTTCAA
>CAZRKJ010000111.1:0-4318 GCA_964600775.1 uncultured Acholeplasma sp. | reverse complement strand
CATGCCATTATTAACTTTTGCAGCAGTTACTGCTGGTGCAGAAGAAAAAGCGTTGGCTATTAGTATTACTACAAACAAATTAGTTGCAACGATATATTATGTTGTTGTAGCAACTGAAACAACCCTGACACCTTTACAAGTTGTCAATGCAAATGATGTCTTATTTAGTGGTCAAGGTGAGGTTATAAATGCAACTCACTTAATGGATGGTTTTGATACAACATACTTTGTCTATTATGTGATAGAACTTTCTGACGATACATTTAGTGAAGTCTTAATGGCAAGTGGACAATCCAGAGCAATGACACCACTTATACTTACTGGTGGATTAAGACCAGGTGAGATTAATAAAGAATTGGTCATTGATCTATCAACCAATATGCCAGCAACAATTTATTACATTATTGTTGCAGCACCTGGTGAATATACAGATGCAGAGATTAAAAATCCAACGGATGTATTATTTAGTGGTAGTGGTGCAGTTATCGATGATATCATTCATGTTATGCCTGATGCTGCAACCGAATATTATTTCTATGCAGTTGCAGAGGCATCTGATCGTGAAGGTAGAATATTTGGTTCTGGTACATCTGGTTCATCAGAAGTAGTAAATTATGGACAAGGCACTGAAGCAGATCCGTTCTTAATTCGTACATCAAATGATCTAGCAGCTATTGGTTTAGGTACTTATAATGGTAATGGTGAAGAATTAAATTATTTAAATACTGCGCATTACAGATTAGCAAATGATATTGATTTAAGTTTACTTGCATCATGGACCCCTATTAATGAGTTTAAAGGTTCAATCGATGGTGCTGGATATGCAATTATAGGGTTAAATGTTGAAGGTTCTGGTACTGGTCGATTTGGCTTTATTAGATATCTTAACAACGGTACGGTTAAAAACTTAACATTCATTGACCCGGTTGTAACTGTCATTGATGCAACTGGAACATTGGATCATAATGATCATGCAATTGGTATATTAGCAGGACATGTAGGTAATAGTTCTGTTGTAGACAATATCCGTATCATTGGTGGAGTTGTTACAACAAATAGAGAACGAGTTGGTGGTTTAGTTGGTTCATCAACGGATCATTCTAGTAATGCTAATAATATCTTTAACAATATTTATGTAGAAGCTGATGTGACTGCTACAGGTCGTGTTGGAGGTGTCTTTGGTAATTTAGGTGGTTCTCAATCACAAACACACATGATTGTTTCAAATGTTGTATTTATAGGTACTGTAACTGCAACATTAAATAACAGAATCGGTGGCGTTATCGGTTGGACACAAAATTCTAGTATTTCTAATGTATATGTTCAGGCATTTGTAGATGGACAAGGTGCTGGTAATCAAGCTGGTGGTGCTATCGGTTATGTTCAAGATGGTGCAACCCCTATGATTATTTCAAATATATTAGCTGATGTTGCTGTTAAACATGTTGGTTCAAACAATATTGGAACAATTATTGGTTCTAAACAATCATCATCTAATCCAGCGGTTACAAATGTATATCAAACATCAAGTTCTACACTTGAGTTTGTAGGTTCAAACCCAAGTTCTAATGCATTCCAAGGTTTAGAATTACCATCAAACCCTGATGCAGCATGGTATGAAACAAATATGCCAGGCTTTAGCACTCAAAATGGTTGGGAACTTAAAGTGGATGCAGATAGACCAACACTTGTAGATACACCGGATAACGGTCTATTCCGAGCTATCGAAATCGTATAACTTACGTATTTAAATAATTTATCTACTTTTAGATAGATTAAGTTTAATAATAACTGGTATGAGCCAAGAATTATCTTGGCTCATACATAAGTTATTATATGGATTATGATTTATTTACCTTTATGATTTCAAGTTAAATCACTTTGAAGTTAAGTAAATTATAAATGAAAGAAAGGAAGTTATATTCTATAAGCTTTAAGATTCATAGAATATAAAAAAACGTAAATGAAAAAAATAGTACTTACATTTAGTTTATTGTTAATCGCACTCATGCTCATTGCATGTACGCCAACAGATAACATAATAGATCCAGATCCAGATGATGATAATGATACAGAACCTGTAATTGATTTTACAGATTATGAGTCGTTGTTTGTTGGGGATTGGAATCGACCAGGTTTATATGATAAGGCAGGTAATCCACATGAAATGCCAAGTGAAGTTGCAAAAACTGGGTTAACCATAGATGTGACACATTTTGGTGCAAAACCAAATGATGCAAGTTTTGATAACTTTGTAGCTTTTAGAGATGCAATTGCAGCAGCAGAGCCAGGTGATGAGGTTTTTATTCCAGAAGGTACGTATCATTTTGTCGGTTATGTTGCACGTGATGGATATTATTCACATATTTACTTAAAATCAGGCATTATTTTACGTGGAGCTGGGGAAGATAAAACATTCCTACTTTCTAAGTTTTCTGAGCATGCAAATCAAAATAACCAAACATCTGTTATTACTTTGGTTAATAGTCAAAACGTATTATTAGAAGATTTCACAATTACATCACCAGTTTTAGATGAAGAATTACCAGATCCTAACCTGTCTAATTTCACCTCATCGGTATTTAAAGGTCCAGTCAATGGCATCGTTATTGATACGCTAGGTGCAATCACTAACCCGGCGGATCAAACCCAAAATATTGTTGTTAGAAATGTTACAATTGAAAGATTTAGACGTATGGGCGTTCGATTAAAACAATCTAGAAACGTCACAATAGATACTATTACTGTACAAAAAGCTACTAATTTAGGTGGTGGAGGTGCTGGTTATGGTATTTCTATTCAAGGACAAGGCTGGAATGTGGATTGGACTGATACAACAAAAGACACAGTTCATAATATTGTAATGAACTCTAACTTTGTTGGACCATACTTAAGACATGGTATATTACTTCAATATCACGCACACAATAACTTAATTACAAACAATACTTTAACTGATAACTTATTAGATGCTATTGATTTACATGGTGAAGATGAATATTCTAATGAAATTTCTTATAACACCATACTAAATACACGTGCAGGCGCAGGAGTTGGTGTTGGTAACTCTGGAGCAACCCATGATGCTGCTGGTAGAAACAACTATATTCACAATAATATTATTGATGGTGGTTTACGCGGTATTGACGTTATTTTAGGTAGTCCACGAACAATTATTAAAGATAATGTCATCAAGAATTTAACATTACCACGTTCAAATGGTATTACCTTAAATGATGCACCATACACATTCATCATTCAAAATGACTTTGAAAATATAACTGGTGATAACGAAGGTCATGGGATTAAAGCAGTTTATGCATATGATCCATTTGAGCCAGAACTTGGTATACCAGATAATCTAAGTATTATTGGTAATACATTTAATAATGTAAAACGTGGTGTATATATACAAACACATACGGACAACTTTATGTATGAAGATAATGTATTTACAAACATAGCAGAATTTGAATTTAAAACAGATAAAGATACATTTGTCGTACCTGGAACAAGTACACTCATGGTACCAGTACAAGGTTTTGAAATTCTACCTACGGATGTGACATTTATATCTACTGAAATAAAAGACTTCACACATTATCAAAAAAACATGAAGTTTAAAGCATCTGCAATTGAACCACAGTTTAATCGTATGATTTATGCAAGGTTTGACATCACTGAAAGTTCGAATATTACTTTTAATAAAGTATATTTAAGTTTTGCAGCTAAAGCACAAGAAGGACAACCTACAATTAATATTTGGGGAACACCATCATATACAGATTGGAACCAAAATACAATTACATGGAACAATGCACTTTATCATCATCCAGATCTTGCTGTTATACAATTTGATGAACAAAGTGATGATTTAACTAAAGTCGTTGATTTCCAATTCCCTGTACCAGGATATGTGTTTAATACATATTACATTGATATTACTGAATGGATTGAAATGGTTGATTCAAATGTATTCACTTTCATTTTGAGTAACGATGCCATTGAAGAAGTATATATGGAAATTTATAATAATGAACAAGTTGCAAGTAATCAACATTTCAGGTTAATATTTAAATAGTTCTTATAACATTTAACTTATAAGAATTCATATCTAAAACTTATAATTAGTCAATAATTCAACTAAATTGTTCGACATATCGCACGAAATTAAATAAATAACATTTATAAACTTAAATTGTTCGTGTATGTGCACAATTTATATTGACTATTTAGCCTCTATAGGCTATAATATACGTGATTTTGAAAGCGCTTTATAGTGCGAATAATTTAAGTAGGTGCCTAATGTCCTATCAAC
>CAZRKJ010000110.1:0-4393 GCA_964600775.1 uncultured Acholeplasma sp. | reverse complement strand
TAGGTAATTAAACCATCTTCATCAGCAAATAGTGTTGTACCACCATTAAAGGATATTCTTGCAAATCTATCCTTTGGTGTCACAATAAATGTTAGTTGATTTGTTTGGAAACCAAACTCACCTAAATTAGGTACACTTAAAATATCACCTGTATAAATTACAGTTGAGCCATTTTTAATTACAATATTATCAATACCTATTTCAACGTTTTTACGCCAAATAGTAACTTTGTAGGTATTTGATGTACCATCTTCTGCTTTTACAATAATATCGATGACATTAGATGGTTGTGCTGCTGGGTCATTTAAATTATATGTATATGTATACCTATGATTTAACCCTGATGTATCAGTTAGACTAAATGGTGTTTGTACACTAGAGCGATCACTTGATAAAACAGTAGCTACAAACGTTACTGTACTTACTTGTCTATCTACTCTTAAGGTATAGGTACTGGTAGTTGGATCAAAGTCTAATAAGATATTGTTTCCATTGACTAGTACTTCTAGGTTATCTAGATTTTTATGAGATTGGGCTACTTGTCGATTTACACGAATCTTTAGATATTCTCCAAAGTTTCCTGCTTGAGATTTGACTCTAAATTGGCCTTCAATCAAACCTGTTTTTGAAAATAACCAAATACCTGTTTGATTATCACCAATAAAGTTTGATGTAATCGTTGATTTAGAACCATCTACCATGTTAAATGTAATGTTTAATCTATCAACATTATATGCAATATTTCCAATGTCTAGGACACCTGATATAAACTCTTGTGCTGTAAATGTTTGTGTAACAAAGCCTGTTCCACTTACAGTAACTGATTCAAAGGTTTTTACATCATTAGCTCTTTTGATGCTGATTGTGTAAGTTTTAAGTACACCACCTTCTGAATATACTTGTATAGTCAGGTTTGAGGTTGCTCCACTTAAAACATTAAATTGTTGGTCTATTAAACTTGTAGTACCTTTAGTTCCAATGTATGCATAGTTTTGTTCATTAACTTCGGCTGAATAAATAAGTGGCCATAGTTCATCACGATCATCAATTGTAATTGTGTAGTTAGTTTTACTACTCAAGAAACTTAAATCGATTACTTCTCCATTGTTCGTTTTTAAAACAAAGGATTCTAAACTATTGTCTGTTTTTGCTTGAGCTCTTACGATATTAATAACATACTCACTGCCTTTGGTTCCTGCTTCACTTTCGACCCAAACTTTAAAGGTTGTTGTACCATTTCCAATTGCTTTTACATAGGTGTCATTGATGCGCACCTGTCCATCAATGTATACTTTGGAATCTATATTTTGAGGTGATGCTGTAATTGTGACATTACTATTAAATGAATAGTTGATGTTAATGGTATTGTTAAGTTTTGCTGGATCAAAAACAAAATCAGTACCTTCAATATTTAAAGACTTTAACGTTGTATCATTTGTTGCAACAACAAATGGAATAATAATTGTATTTTTTTCACCATTTTGTGCAGTGACTATAATCGTCACATTTTGTTCAATTCCTCGAACAAATGGAATATTTGTACTGTATCTTCCAGTTTCATTTTTAGTAAATGTTGTTGAACCTACTTTTACTGTAGCTTTAGATGTAGTAGGTAACAACACTTCAAAATTAAGCGTGTTAATACCACCAACAGGTTCAACAATTACTTTATTATAAGTGACATTAGAGTCACCAATTTGGAACTGAGAAAAAGGTAATCCACCAATATTGATTGCGCTTATATCATTGTTGGAATCAGCTGCAGTACGTGTAATTTGAATTGTATAGTTTTTAACTACAGCACCATTTTCTGATGTTACTTCTAAACTTGTAGTTTTAATGACTTCATACATACCACTAAAGTCTAAAGGCGTAATCAATTGGTTTGTTGTTGTACCTTTAATAATTGATTTGGCTGATGTTTTAGTTTCCAGTTTTAAATTGCTTGGAAATAGACCATAGTCAAAACTGTATGTATATTTATTTTCAGATGATATGAATGTAAAATCATCTAGGTTTGCAATGACAGTACCATCATCGGTTCTAAATATAATCGATTCTAATTCTGCTTGATCAGATTTTTTTTCTATTTTAATTGTGTATTCTTTTTCAGTACCATCTTGAGCTTTAATCGTAAGGATAAAATTGTTGGTTCCGTAATTTAGGCTAGCCACACTAATTTGATGTATGAGTTGTGCACTTTGGTATGTACCTTCACCAATTTTAGCCTCTCTTTTGCTACCTGGATCAATAGTTAAAGTAACAAACTCACTACTATTGTTACTTACTGTGTAAACTAAGTTTGTAATATTTAGATTTATAGCAGTAAGGCCTGATTCTTGAACCTTAATATCACCCGTTTTAATTGATGTGTCATTAGATGGTTCAATAACAAAGTTTACAATATATGTCACTATTTCATCAGCAAATTGACTCTCAGGTGTGACAATGACTTCATAGGAGTATGTTTCACCTGTTTCTAGTGAACTCTTAGAGATGATACCCGTTGTATAGTCTTTATAAGTTGTAGTACCTACTTCTTTATATTTAATGGTTTGACCTGTTTGGTTCTTAGCTATTTGAAAGCTTAAGGATGTTTTAGTGTGTGGATAATTAATTGTAAATACATTACCGACAGGTGCAAGACCTTGAGGATATTCATTGGTTATAATTTTTATATTAGCGTCTGATGACCCTTTTTCACGTTTCACATATACAGGATAATTAGTTGTTGTTGAGCCGTTTTCAGCTGTAACATTGAAATCACCAATATGCGTAAATACATCTTGCTCGATGTTAGTTACTCTAATTTCATTTTTATCCAGTATTGCAAAAGGATATGCTGTTGTAGCTAGTATCTTTATATCATTTTCTGTGAAGGGTGTTACAATCTCATAGCGATTGTCTACACTGTTAAAGGTAATTGTTCCTAAATCACCTTGTGCTAGTTTAAGTTCGATTCCAGTATTTGTTGATGCACTACTAACAGTTAACTTGATTTCATAGATCTTTGTTGCATCTCCATCAGTAGTCGTAATTGTAATCACATCACCTGTTTGGTAATTAGTGGATGCTTTACTTTCAGTCTTGACATAGTTAGAACTACCTAAACTTGTTTTGGTAAAGACAGGATTGATGGTTAAACCACCAATACTGTCTTGATAATCTATTGTAATATTTTGCGTGATCTTGCCTTCTACTTCTGTAGCAGAAACATTGAATGGATATACTTTACTTGTTGTAGTTCCAGTAATGTTTAGTGCAGAGAGTGTTGCATCAGGGGTTGAGTTAGGATCTCCTATGATGATACTTGCCAACGAGATATCAGTTCCAGTGTATTCAATAGTTCCACTATCCCAACTTGCAGCTTCCATTATCATCTCAATTTCTAAATTCTCCGCCGGATCATTTTTGTTATATTTGATTAGTACAGTCGCAAGTTTTACTGGAGTAGTTGTAATAGATGCATCTGCTCCACCGCTAGTTGCTAGTATAACAGAATTATTTAGAGTACCACTATCAAACCAATTTTCAGGTCTTCCTCCAGCAAATGGTACATATGTACCTAGTGTTTCAACATAAGATATACCTTGTAGTTTACTGTTTGATGAAAAATCAAACTGAATGTTTGTTAATCTTTCTGTACTTCCTGTGAGTGACACAGCATATATATCTGCCCTAACAACATCACCATCATAAGGATCTTCAAAGTATTGTTGATCTAGATAAGCCTTTGTAAAGTTCTTTTGCCCACCTATTTCAAAATAAATTTCCATTTTCGCTGATACTGCACTTGTTGATTGAATGTTCATTATGATTGTAGCTAAGAAAATAAACATCAGTGCAATTATTCTTTTATATTTCATATTATTCACCTAAATTCATCGTGGTTGTTTGATTTTTGTCCCAAAAAGGGGTTTTCGAATTTAAATGGTTAATTAATGCGGTTTGATCTAATACATTAATCTTCCCATCGCCTGTAGTGTCTGCGGCTAGTAGATTGGATAATAAGATTGGTTGTTTACGATTCAAGTGGTTAATTAATGTAGTTTGATCCATAACATTCACTCTTCCATCGCCGTTAATATCACCTTTAAGCACAACATGTACTCGATCGGTAATATTTCCATTACTATCTTTAATAACTATCATTCGTCCACTAGCAACTATATCTTGATCTGTTAATTCTTTACCATTTTTATCTAAGAAGTAAAGTTCTTTATTAACGAAGTTTTCCTTCAGGTTTGCCCAAGTTTGATTTTGGAATAGACCCATTAAGTAAATTGGATTGGTTTCGTCATAATAATTTCTTTCTTCAATTGGTATAACACTTGTTACTTCTGCATGGAACATACCAAGCATACTTTCTGGTTTAAGTTTAATATAACTGTCG
>CAZRKJ010000109.1:0-4395 GCA_964600775.1 uncultured Acholeplasma sp. | reverse complement strand
TATTGTAACTAAAGGTAAAAAAGGTTCTACCTTATACTTTAAAGATATTGATGCAATAATAGAACACCCAGGCTTTATAGTAGACAGTATTGATACAACCGGTGCAGGTGATGCATTTATGGGGGCATTCTTATATCACTTAAGCCAAGATGGTCTCATCTTAAACCAATACAATAGTTATGACATCTTAAAGTTTGCTAATGCATATGCAGCACTTTCTACAACCAAACTTGGTGGTATGGAAAATATACCAAGTATGGATGAAGTTATTAAACTACTTAAGTAATTTTCAATTATAAATGGCTTTATAAAGATATATTATTTATATTAATTAACCCATAATAATTATGTTCAATAGTTTATTCGTTGGCTTCACAGTCTAGATTATGTGTAGATTTAGATGCTAAAAAGAAAATAAAATTATACAAAATTATACAAAATATCGTCACCAAGCCAATAAACGCTTGGTGATTTTTTTGTATCAAAAATGACGTATCTTTTCATGTTGCTTTCATGAATTTCATCTTATATAATGATTTCACCAAAGGGAGGAAAAGTCATGGAAGACCTTAAAAACTATCAACTCAATCGCACCATCTTATGTATCGATCTTAAGAGTTTTTACGCATCGGTTGAATGTGTCCTAAGAGGTCTAGATCCATTTACAACACCTTTGGTTGTTGCAGATAAATCTCGTGGTGGTGGATCTATTATATTAGCGGTGACACCGTATTTAAAAACTTTAGGTATACCATCACGTTGCAGAATACATGAACTACCAGAAAACTTAAACATTATATTTGCTAAACCGCAGATGCAAACCTATATAGAATACTCTGCACAAGTTGTAAGTACTTATTTAGACTTTATTAGTGAAGCAGATCTTTATGTATATTCTATAGATGAAGCATTCTTAGATATAACAAGCTACTTAGCTTACTACAAAAAAACAGATTTAGAACTTGCAGAATCAATTCTAAATAAGGTATATGAAAAATTGGGGCTTACTGCAACCTGTGGTATTGGACCAAATATGTTAATGGCTAAACTGAGTATGGATATAGAAGCTAAGAAGAACCCTAATAATATCGCTAAATGGACATATAGCGATATAAACGCGCATTTATGGCCTGTAACACCTTTATCTAAAATGTGGGGTATTGGGCACCGTATGGAGGCACATTTAAACGCTTTAGGGTTATATACAATTGGTGATATTGCTAATTACCCTAAAGAGCGTTTAAAACGCAGATTTGGTATCTTAGGTGAAGAACTATGGTATCACACGCATGGTATAGACTTAAGTGATATTAGAGATAAGCATAAACTACGTACCAAACCAAAGTCATTTGGTTCAAGTCAAGTATTATTTAGAGATTATAATGAAACAGAAATACTTACGATTATGCTAGAAATGATAGATGATGTAACCAGAAGGTTAAGACTATCTAAAAAAAGATGTCAAACCATTACCTTAACCATAGGTTATACAAAAACCTATGGTGGTGGGTTTGCAAGACAAGTCACCTTGGAACAACCAACACATTCAGAACGTATGATCTATCAAACATGCCTTGACCTATTTGATTTATATTATGAAGGCTATCCGATTCGAACCATTGGTGTACATCTATCCAAACTAACGGATAACAAAACCTATCAGTATTCTATATTTGAAGATGCAGATGCACTGGAAAAAGAATATAAGCTCCATCAAACGATGGATCAAATAAAGCATAAGTTTGGTAAGAACGCAGTTATAAGATCTGCATCTGAACAACCACATGCAACCGCTAAACAAAGAAATAAACAAATAGGTGGCCATCATGTATAAGGATAGAGGCATTATCAAATGGGCACCATTTGATGCATTAAATGGTTTCCATGAAACCATTGAATCATATAAGTATGAAAAAGGTAAACGTCATAAGCCAGTACTTTTAGAAGATAAACTAGAAGCACTAGATCAAAGTCTTAAATTAGCTATAGAAAATAATAGTGAAATCCAAATATATTATTTTTATGATGGTTATGTTAAAAATGTTTATGGGTATGTCAAAAGAATAGATCGTAACTATAAATACCTCATACTTGATCACGGTATGAAATTAAGTTTAGAGGATATTGTTGATATTATTGAACTACCTGTAGAATCAAATGTTTAGTGATTCTCAATAGTTTTTTAATCTATATGCTATGTTATAATTAATTTATAATCATAATGAAATAGAAAAAAAGTAAAGGGGTTTTTAATGTGCCTAGTTTAATGGATGTTTCTAGTGCAACCATCTCATATCATATTAATGAATTTCTAACAAGTGGCATCATTACTGTAAACAAAGATCAAAGACAAAAAACTGGTTATGTTGTAGACTATAACCGGTTAGAAGAAGTCATCTTAGATTTAAAGATGGATTTAAATTTTCCAGAATAAGTATCAATTTAAAAAAAGAATGATGCACATTTACTTTGCATCATTCTTTTTGTTTAACTTTGATAGTATACCATCCCAATTTCTTAATATCTTTTGACCAATATAAAAGATTACTACATATATAACAATCCAAATAATCCACCCCCAAATATTATTTAGTGGAATGAGGCTTGCACCATATGCAGTTAAGTATATGGGTATGGTTCTAGTAATTAATAATGTGATACTAAAGAACTTAAATTTCATTGGTGTAATCCCTGCAATCATGCATACAATGTCATCAGGAAATCCAGGTAGCAGCATGGTTAGGAAAAATACGACATTTTCCCTACCTTTCATCATGGTTAGGTACTTATCTAACTTTTCTTTACCAATCATCCAAATAAGTAGTTTTGTACCAAAAACACGGCCTAAATAAAAACTGACAACACTACCAATTAATACCCCTATAATCGCAAGATTAGCAGCTTCTAACGGTCCATAAATATATGTGCCTGCAAAAATGGTGGGTATATTGGTTATAGGAATTAATGTTGTTTGAAGAAAGTTAATTAAAACATAGATATATTTACCTAAATCACCATAACCTTCGATCGTTTCTCTTAAGACTTCTGTATTTGTAAAGTAGTTATTTAAGCCAAGGCTAAAATAAAGTATAACTAAAATACTCAAAACGATGAATGTGATTAAAATGGTTAATGTTATTTTTTTCTTTGTTTGTTTATCCATGATATTTACCGAAGTGTGAAAGTATTAATAACGTATGGCTTAATTTTTGTCAGAATTGAATAATTTATTAACTACACTTAATATGTAAGAACTGTTTAACCAAAAACTTTGTTTAGTAAAATTTGTATAACCAGTAAGTTTGTCTGGAACTGGTAGGGGGTATACATCCGCTCTATTCTTAGCGTGTGGTCTAACATGGGCAACTGTATCTTGTTTGGCTTTAGGAAAATTGTTTTGTATCACTTTACCTTTGCTCTTTACAATATTGCCAGATTTTATTACATCTATAGTTTTTTCCCAAACGTCTCTTAAACTATTTTCAATGTCAAATACAGGCATATTCCAAAATCTAACACCTTTGAAGTAATAATCATTACCTTCTTTTTCAAATACGGAAAACATGAACTTCGTAGACTCGAAATACTCCTTAACTGCTGAATCTTCCCAAGTCTCTTCGATAATTTCAGTAAACTTAAATGTATTAAAAGACATATGTTCTTTAATTGTCTTATTGGATTCTAGTCTAATGGTTTTAGGAATAATGTTGGCCTTTGAAAATTCTTCAGTTTTAGATACTTTTGTATTTTTTAAACCCAACATGTTTGAAATAAGAAGTTCATTAACATTCTTTGTTTTGGCAGATAGATTAAATGATTTAATAAGTTCACTTTGTGACTTATTGATATATTTTTCTAGTCGAGCAATAATAACATTTTCAAAACCTTTTTTCTCTAACTCTATACCATCTACCATTAAGTCTAAGAATTTATCTAGTGGTTCCTGATTAAATAATCTAGTCATGTAACTAGGTTTTAAACTATAAGCACGTTGTTTAGCTTTTTCGCTAGCGTTTGGCTGTGTACGTTCTGAATTTGAGTTAACGCCTTTCGTACAAGCTGCTAGATACAATGTGTCTGCCTCAGAAATCTCATGTGCTTTGCCAGCCACAATTTTACTATGTATAGTCTCCCAATCTCTTTTAATGATGATGAGATCGTTTTTCATTTTTTCAAATTCAATGAGTAAATCCTTTACAATCATAAAATCAAGTTTACTAATATCTGGTTGGTATAAATAAAATAATACATACAATATAGAATTTTTAGTCCAAAAAGAGCTAGTATAAAAAGTTTTATCAACTTCGTTTTCGTAGTTAATGATATTTAAAACTAATCTTTCTTTTGCGGAATACGATTTATTTTTATTTCTTCGCACAGGTGTAACTTTTAGTT
>CAZRKJ010000108.1:0-4419 GCA_964600775.1 uncultured Acholeplasma sp. | reverse complement strand
ACAATTATATGATCAATTAAGAACATCTTCAATTAATAGATTAAACACTTATATTGATGAGGTAGTTTTTGCTGATGTAGTAATTGACAAGGCAAATCTATCAGTTTTCGAGGTTAAAGCATTTGAACAAGAAATCAATACAGCACTCTTCTCATCTGCAGCAATCACACCAGAGCAACTCAATGACTTACCAGACAATGTGCTAGCACAAAGAATTTTATCTTTTGCTGACTCATTTGTTATCACAAATCCAAGTGTTGATAAAGGTAGTGTAATAAACTTCCTTGATGCAGTTGCTACAGATGTAATTGCAAGATATTCAGCAGTTGATTTTGATAAGGACGCACCTTTTGTATTTGGTTATGTGAATGCAGCGGGTTATCCAGCTTATGCTGATGTAATCGCAGAAATGATCAACCAATATAAATTACCAGTACTTAAAAAAGTTTATGCAAACTCTTTATTAGGTTCTGAAGTTGGTTCAGGATTAGAAGGCGATATTAATGATGAAGAATCATCTGCTTATATTTCAGAAGCACATGCAGTTACATACTATAGAAATAATATGGTACGTCGTTATGATACATCTGCATTAATTATTCGTTTTGATTCTGTATTAGAAAATGAAATTGCATTACGTAAGCATTCAATCAAATCAAACTCACGTGGTGAATGGTATAGAATTCCAAATATCGCTGATCAAGATGTTATTGATATCTTACAAGGTGGATCATCTCATCCATTATGGAGTGATGCAGGTTACCACCAAAAAGCATTAGACATTTTAGTTGATGATCTTAAACAAGATCCAAGTAATTTAGAAACAGTTGATTATAGAACTGCAGATTTTGCTACATACTATAGCAAATACGTAATTAACTCAACAACTGATGCAGCATTATTATTAGATGATGCACCAGGTAACAACCAAGTATTAGAAGTCTTCTTAGCAATTTATGATGATTTATATGACACAACATATGCTGCAGACTTTATTGCTGGTACTGTTACAGCAGCTGATTTAGCACAAACATTCAAGATGGAATATTCTGATCCTAGATTTACTGCTGCAGCCGAATTAAGAAATACCATTTATAATATGGATTCTGATGTATTATATGATGGTGGTAATGGTCGTAATGATGATGATCAACCATATAGTAAACCTTATTCACGTCAAGTACAAACTATCGGTGGTGCACAATATTTATTATTCTTATTTGAAGATGATCGTGCAGACGATAAAGATATCTTAGATGAAACAGATCCTGAAGATGTAAAATTTGCTGATAATGAAGCTGCTCAAGCATTATTATTAGAAGCATACACTAAACTTATCGAACAAAGATTAACAACAGCTTATGTTACTGAAAAGGTAACTGAGAAGTATGAAGATGTAACAATAAATATTTATGATCCAATTATTCGTGAATTATACAAAAATCAATATAGCTATTCTGGTTCAGAAGGCTTTAAAGACAATGATACTTTACTAGATGTAAATGGAACAACTTTAACTGTTGATGCATTCTTTGCTTACGTTGAAGATACATTAGGTTTATCAACTGCTCTAGATATTATCTTCGTTAAAAAATTAAGAGATGCTTATGCAGATGAAATTTCTGATGCTGACTTAAAAGATTTTAGAAATCAATTTGAAACACAATACGTTAATCCGTTCCTAGCAAATCAATATGCTTCTGCTGGTTTCCCTGCAGATATGGGTATTGAAAAATTCTTATTATTAGGTTTTGGTGCTTGGGCAAATAATGGCCTTAGCGCTACTGAAGATGCTATTGACAAAATCTATGTACAACAAGAATTAAGAAGTATCTTCCAAGAAGACTTAACTGTACACTTTAGTGATGATACTGAAACAAACAATATCTACACTAAATTTGCTGAACTAGCTAACACTTTAAGATCAAATGATGTAAGTATTGAAGCTTCACACTTACTATTCCAAATCGATTTAGACCGTGATGGACAACCAGATGATCCAAATGAACTTGATCAAGCTACACGTGATGAACTTGAATTATTAATCCAAGAATTAATCGTTGAAGTTAACAAACGTGCAAAATTAGCACCTTCAATTACAACTGGTTTACAAAATGTTGTTCAAGCATATAACAATGCTACACGTTATGAATTAACTACTGTAACATTCCCTGGTCCTGGCGCATCTGAAGAAGAAATTAATGAATACATTAATGGCTTCAACCGTGAAGACGTATGGGTCAAATTCAGAAAAGCTGGTATTAAATTATTATTCCAAGACTTAGGTGCAATTACAAATGAAACGAACTTCCCAGGTTCTCAAGGTACGTTAGATTCAGATTTCTATGCATTTGCTATCAACATGGCACAATACATTAAAGATGAAGTAACTGCTTTAGACAATGGTGTAGCACCTACTCAAGAAGAAATGACAAGACGTGCAAATGCACTACTTCCAATGTATTCACCAGCATTCATAGAATCAGATGTTAAAATCGTAAGTGATGGAAACGCTGCAGTTCGTACTGCTTTCGGATGGCATTTAGTCGTTGCAAGAAACTATACACATCAACAATCAGCACGTTTAGAAGCTGTAGGTGAATCTCAAATCGCTGAATACACATCTAAACTAGATAATCCATATGTAGCAGATACAAAATTAGTTGGATTTAATAATGATAGTGATGCTATTACATGGGAACAAATCTTAATCTATATTGAAGAAGGTAAAGAAGAAACTGGTGTAATCACATTACCAACATCATTACAAACTACAATTTCTAAATACTTCAGCCCTATCTTCTCACAAACTAGATACTTATCTACATATGCTCAATTAGAAATTGCCTTCTTATATATCTTCGATGGTAATGTACAATTAGCAGATCCAAATCAAAACTTAAGACTTCAAGTATTAAGAGAAGCGAACTTCAATCAATTCTTCAGTTATGCTTACTTCGATGGTATTGATGGAACTGGTACTACAATGTATGATCGTGCATACAATGCTTCATTTGCAGCATCTTATGGCGACTTCTTCACTGTACTACACGGTTAATAACTCATTTTAAATTAAGAATGCGACTAGCAATAGTCGCATTTTTTTTATACTTTCAAAAAAAGAAAGAAGTCTTTTAAGACTTCTTATTATGTTTCAATCAACGATATCAAAACCTCTAAACCTAGCAATATGCTTAACATCTTTATCACCACGACCTGATAAGTTAACTACAATAATCTGATCTTTTGGTAATGTTTTTGCCAGCGATATTGCATAGGCTAGAGCATGAGAGGATTCTATTGCAGGTATGATACCTTCTATAAGTGTTAAGTACTCAAATGCTTGTACAGCTTCTTCATCTGTTGCACCAAAGTAAGTTACACGTTTAATTTCATCTAAATATGCATGTTCTGGACCTACACCAGGATAATCTAGTCCAGCAGAGATTGAATACACTGGTGAAATCTCACCCTTATCATCTAATAATACTTTAGTCTTCATGCCATGAATAACCCCTGTTTGACCAAGTGTCATTGTAGCAGCATGTAAGTTTGTTTCTAACCCTTTACCAAGTGCTTCAACACCTATAAGTTTTACAGATTTATCCGGAATAAAGTCAAAGAACGCACCAATAGCATTCGATCCACCACCAACGCATGCAATTACATAATCAGGTAGTCTATGTTCTAATCTTAGTATTTGTTCCTTAATTTCAATACCAATAACTTTTTGAAAATCACGAACCATCATAGGATATGGATGTGGTCCAACCGCAGATCCAATTAAATAAAAAGTCGTTTCATGTTCAGTACTCCATTTAATCAAAGCACTGTCTACAGCCTCTTTAAGTGTTTTTAATCCTTCTTGAACACTTACAACTGTTGCACCTAAAAGTTGCATCTTATATACATTGAGTGCTTGTTTTTCTACATCAACTGCACCCATGTGAATTTCACACTCTAAACCTAGTAGTGCAGCTGCAGTTGCGGTAGCAACCCCATGTTGTCCAGCACCGGTTTCAGCAATCAGTTTCTTTTTTCCCATACGTTTAGCAAGTAATGCTTGCCCAATAACATTATTAATCTTATGAGAGCCTGTATGATTTAAATCTTCACGCTTTAAATATATTTTTGCTCCACCAAGACTTTTTGTTAGATGGTCTGCAAAATATAAATTAGAAGGTCTGCCAACATAGGTATTTAACAACCTTTTAAATTCTTCAACAAATGCAGGATCATACTTAAATTTATTGTATGCATCCTCTACTTCTTTTATCGCTACCAGTAAGTGCGGTGGTAAGTATGCGCCACCAAATTGTCCAAATTCCATTTTCTTTTTTCTCCTTTTAAATTTTTTAGTAAACAGATAAAATAAAAACCCCTACATGGTTATCCATGTAAGGGACGAATATATCGTGG
>CAZRKJ010000107.1:0-4463 GCA_964600775.1 uncultured Acholeplasma sp. | reverse complement strand
AAGGTAAACTGATGCAAGCAGGCGAAATCATTAACTTAATTTTAAGAGATGAATCTGTGCACGGATTATATGTTGGCCGTCTGGCACAAGAAGTATTTGAAACATTTTCAAATGAACTTCAAGAAACATTAACAACCTGGGTACATGAATTCTTACTAGAACTTTATCATGAACAAAATGAACTTGTAGAATCAATATATGATGCTGTAGAGTTAACCCATGATGTTAAAATATTTGTACGCTATAATGCAAATAAAGCATTAATGAATTTAGGCTTTGATCCTTACTTTGAATCAGAAGAAGTTAATCCGGTTGTCTTAAATGGTTTAAATACGGAAACTAAGACAATGGATAACTTCTCAATGAAGGGTAATGGTTATCAAAAGATGAAGAGTGAAATGCTAAAAGATGCAGACTTTATTTTTGAAAAAGAAAAAATTATCACTTTTGGGGGAAAGAAATAATGAGTGTATACTTATTAACTAAAAATGATTGTACACAATGTGCACAATTAAAAATGTTTTTAAAGTTTGGATTAAACAACAAATATGAGTCTGATATTATTATTGTTAATAAAGAAGACAATGTTGAACAGTTTGATAAACTTACAGCAGAGTATGGTATCCTAACATTACCTGCAATGATTGCGGGTAAAGAAGCACTAACACGCACACAACCATCTCCAGTATTAACATTTTTAGAAAAACACGTTGGTAAAAAATAACATGGAAAAAGCTTAATCAAATATCAAATTTGATTAGGCTTTTTGATTTATAATGTGAATTTCTTGCATAAATTGATAAAAATCAATATAATTATGCATAAATTAGGGGATGAATGGGGTGTTTTAATGAAAGTATTTGAACCATATTTGGATACAATTAAAGTGGATGAACATAAGTCCGTTATTAGTGGTCTTTTGGCATGGGTCATAAATAAGTATCCCATGCTTGATCATAAGATTGCATGGAACCAACCGCACTTTGTACATAATGGTACATTTATTATCGCTTTTGCACATGCTAAACAACACTTTTCGGTAGCACCAGAATATAAGGCAATAAGTGAGTTTAAAAAGGATATTCGCGATAGTGAGTATTTATCTACCAACTTTATTTTTAAAATTAAATGGAGACAACCCATTAATTATGATTTAATTAGCCGCATCATTGAGTTTAATATGAAAGATAAAGCAGGCATGAAAACGTATTGGAGAACTACTTTTGAATAATTAAAAACGCCAGTCAATTGAATTTTGACTGGCGTATTTTTATGAGGTTTTAACGTCGTTAAACATTAATAAGAGTTGTGACATTACACTTTGACTGAAACTTGCATATGGAATACCTTGGAAGGTTTCTATATTTGGGTAATAGTCTAAGTATGCACGGCGCCAATTGTTTAACCATAGATCATCACCAACATATTCAGTGATTTCTAAGTAAGTATTAATCAAAGGTGTAGCATAACCAACAACACTTGCATTTTCATAGCTGTTTTCAACATCTAAGAAGAAGTCAATAAACTTATGTGCAAGATCAACGTTACGTGCTTTAGATGGTATAACAAATCCATCTAAGAAAGCCATCGTACGTTCTGGAATATAAATATCATATGTTTTATCATCATAATCTAGACCTTCATCTAGATCTACATATAGCATATCTAGGAAATCCCCTGTCCAAACAAATGCTAAATCTAGGTTGTTTGCTTGAATGTCTTTTTTAAGAGCATCATCAGCAAAGGTTGTAAAGCGTGCTTGTCTAAGTGCATTTCTAGATAGTTCTAAATGGGTTTGACTAAATCCTTCAGGGGTCGTATCTGGTAATGCATTTGGATCTAACCCTAAATAAATTAAACTTGCTGCATATGCATATTGTGCAACATCATACATACCCACACGATTGGTTGGACGTAAATTTGGTTCAAAATAAGCATCCCAACCATGAATTTCTAAAGCATCTTTTAAGCCAGCTATACGGTTATTATACATTAAGCCAAATGTACCCCAAAAATATGGTACAAAATAGTTTCTGCTACCAGGTGTCATTGTAGCCATTAAACTTTCTAAGCCGTCCATGTAGGGGTTATTGATTGGATCATAGTTTGAAAGCTTATCAAAATCAATCGTTTGAATTAAATCTTCACGAATAAGTTTTTCGATCATATAATCCCCTGGTAAGACTAGATCATAAGCAGTTGTACCAGATTTAATTTTTGAGTAGAAGAGTTCATTACTATCAGCAATGGAAATAGAAACCTCTACTTGATACATTTCTTCAAACTTTAGTACCAAGTCATCGTTAATGTACTCGCCCCAATTTAAAATTAATAATTTGTTGTTCGTATTACAGCCATTAACAATGAATACTGAAAGTAAGGTTGCAAGTATTATAAATATTTTCTTCATTTCTTTTTACCTTTTTTAACTACTAATTGATAGAGTGTTAAACCAATTAATGTAGTCAGTGTCAGTAGGGTAGAAAAAGCATACACCGATGGTGTTAAACTCTTACGACCAATACTACCATATATCCAAATAGATAGGTTATCAAAGCCGTTACCTGTTGTATAGTAACTAATAACAAAGTCATCAATACTCATTGTAAGCGCAAGTAACATCCCTGAGAAGATACCTGCATAGATTGAAGGTACAATAACTTTAATTAAAGCCTTATATGGACGGATGCCTAAATCCAGTGCAGCATCCATTAAATTGGTATCCATCTCTTTTAATTTAGGTAGAATACTTAATACAACATAAGGAATTGTAAAGAAAAGGTGCGCGAGTATTAATGTAAATGGCCCAAAGATATAAGGAAATACCGGTAGGAGTAATGAAAAGATTAACATCAATGAAATACCAGTTACGATATCTGCATTTAAGATCGGCACATTATTTAATAACATGACACGTTGACGTATGTGTTTTGGTAATGCATAAATACCAACAGCCATAAAGGTTGCTATAATGGTTGCAAGAATCGTTGAGATAATACTTGTAAGTAGTGTATTGATAATGGCATTTCTTAGACCACGTACAGCAAACATATGAACGTACCAGTCTAATGTAAATGAACCAAATTCATTAACATTAGGGCTACTGTTTACAGATTGCAGTAGAAGCATAATGATTGGAATATAAAGTGATAAAACAATTAAGACAACAAATACTTTTCTAAGTTTTACTAAGATAGACGTTAGTTTACTACGATCTTTATAGCCGTAGGATTCTAGTTGTGCAACAGGATAGCTCATCATAGCAGTGTCTCACCTTCTTTATCTACCTTAGATACAACAAAGATACCTAAGAAGATAATGAGTAAAATCATAATAGATAATAAGGAACCTAAATTGTAATCCATATATCTAAATGCTTGTTCAATAATATTACCAATTAATAAAATATTACCGGAACCTAAAATCTCTGGAATTGCAAACCCACTCATTGCAGGTAAGAATACTAAGATAGAACCGGTTGCAACACCTTTAAGTGAAAGTGGTAAAACGACTTTAACAAATTTTTGGAAATCCGTTAAACCTAAATCAAGTGCAGCTTCTTCTAAACTGTAATCTATTTTTTCTAAAGCCGTGTATATTGGTAAAATCATAAACGGTAAATAAGTTAACACTAAACCAATAATAACCGCTAAGCCACTACCTTTAATGACCGGGAATGTGATTGTTGTATTAAGTAGGTTAGATAAGATGTTTGTTATTAGGTTGTTTTCATTCATTAAGTTACCAAGTGATTCAGTGCGCAGTAGTAGGTTAGACCACATTGGTAAGATAAAGACTGCAAGGACTAAAAACTTATTTTTAAATTTTGATCTAAATACGGTATATGCAACCATATAACCTAATACTAATGAAATAACTGTTGTAATAATTGCATAATAAATAGAGTTTAAAAATGCAGTCATTATAGAACGCTCAAAAAAAGCATTGTAAAAGCTTGAATTAAATGCGTAATTCGTAAAGTCTAGGCCTTCAGTTATGGATACTGAAAGTAGAATCATTACAAAAATAGGGATTAAAGCTAAAACAACCAACCATACGATATATGGTGTTGATAATAGTCTAAACGGTTTCTTCATAGCTTGTAACCGGCATTAAATGTATCTCGTATGGATCTATACTTAAACCAATGGTATCACCAACATTATATGTTTCATAAGTGTTTACCATCAACTTATAGTCTCCAACCAATACATCTAATTCGTTGTGTACACCCTTAAAGATTGCAGAAGTTACTATACCTGTTAATTTTGCTTTCTCTATGGTCACAACATCAAAGTCTTCTGGACGTATAACAACATCTACAGCTGTATTTGCTTTAAATGGGTATGGACCACATTCAAAGTCTACACCTAAAAATGAGACAAGCTTGTCTTTTTTGTATAAACCATCAATTAAGTTAGATTCACCAATAAAGTTTGCAACATATCGGTTAACTGGTTCAT
>CAZRKJ010000106.1:0-4471 GCA_964600775.1 uncultured Acholeplasma sp. | reverse complement strand
TAAAATCTCAGGTGCTTGGCTATCCTCTACACGTTTAACGGTTACTGTAAAGAATTTAAAACGTTCTTCGTCGCCTATCGTAAGTCTAGCTGTTAAAACGATTGAGACATCTACATTTTGTCGAACGACTTCACCACTAGGTGAAACAATTGCTTCATTTTCAGAAGTCCATGTAATGACTAAACCATCAATACCTGCTAAAGACGTTGGTAATGTGATATCTTGTGAAACACTATCTAAAGTATCAGGTGCTACGAAGCCTACTTCTAACGTGTTATAAGCTCTAACAATTGGGTTTTCAACTGTTTGACTACCACATGCTACAAGTAACACACCAAATAGTATAAGTGTACATAGGGTTGTTATTTTTTTAATCATCAAATCTCTCCTTCATATTAAACAATCGGCTAATATATTATATAACAATATGACCAATCTTCATAATCCTTTTACAATGAATAATGGGCATCTTAAAAATTATATAAGATGCCCACATAATTTATATTAAATTAATTAAAGTAAATATTTACTAACTCTGGATGATCAATGAAAGGATTTCTATTGCTTTGAATTTCATATATTTTACCATTTCTTGATAACTCAAAATCAGATACAGGATCTGCTTCATGCCATGTTAAGAACATTTGTAAGTTCCCAACAGCACTTAAATTTAAGTTATAGCGAATAGAGACGTATAAAACAATACGTGCAACATCGCCAACATGTTCCATCCCTGGATAGAATGTATTACCGATTTTTTGCCATGACATTTGTGTAACTTGATTTGTAAATGGATAGTTTGAACGTGTTGAGTTGACACTTACAACTGCTGCACGAAGATTATGTAAATCATCTTTGGTGGAACCTAATTTTGATTGTGGCCAAACGTGTTCTCTATTTCCATATGGTCCAAAACCAGTATAAATATTATAGTTTTGTCCGTTATAATTATCTACTGTTTTAACCTGTGAAGTTGAGCCGGTTGCACGTCCGGTATTTTTAATTAAGTCTCTTAATGCTTGTTCTAATGCTTGTCCTGATTTATTAGATAGTGATGCATAATATCCTGTATAGTTACTTAAGGATGCTACTGTTACATTATAAGTTTTAGTTTCAACAACCTCACCATCAAAGCGGATCGTATAAGTTAAAGTCACACTGACTTCACTCGATGTTTTAGTAATCACACCTGTATTACTTAAAGCTTGTGTATTTGAACTTACCCAAGTAATGGTTGCACCAAAGAGTAGTTCACTACTACTTGTCAAAATTAAGTTCTCTGATGTTGTACCTGCAAAGTTTGGAATAGAAAGGTTTGCTTTAATGATTGCTGCTACATCATTAAAATCAATGGATGGCGCAACAACAACTTCACTTGTATTTGTTATATATAAGTAATACGTATTACCAATACGCATTACAGGTGCAGTCACAGTTACTTCTAGACCAGCATCTAAATTTGTCAGTAAATTTTGAATATTTTGTTTAATAACCGGGTCTAAATCATTTGGGATTAACACACTAAACTTACCATTAAGTGTATTGAATTCAAAGTTCGTAGAACCTGCTACATAATTTTTACTAATTAAGCCTGAAACTGTTACGAGTTTAGCTGGATACGCAGCAATTTGGTTTGCTGTTATTAAAGCAGCTACGACACTACCTGTACCAAGTTTTTTAAGTCCGCGAACTTGGTTTAAAATAATAAAGTTTTGTTCAATATTTTTAGAAGCCTTAACTTCAATTAAATCACCAACAATAAAGTCTATTGCTAAAGACTTTGGTGCATGGATCATAATTGCACCTGATTCATCTTCAATGAATATAAAACTATAGGTTGCATTATGATAAATGGATGTAATTGTACCTACAGTTTTTGCATAATCGTTATTACTTAGACTTCTTGCAGATGCAATTGAAATTGCATCACCTTCACCAATGTTTAAACTAAATACTTTATTATAACTAAATGCACCATTTGTAATCGTTGCAGATATTAAGACCGTGAAACTACCAGATTCAGGTACTGTAATTACACCTGTTAATAAATTAATATAACTATTTGCAGCGTTATCTAAGTCTACAAATTTCCATGAAATTTGAGAGCCTCTAATACCTGTTGATTTGAAATCAACCGTTGTATTTTGAATGAATGATGTTGCAATCACTAAATTATCTTTATCATATTCTGCATTTTGTTGTTCAATTGGTTTTTGATTTATTGGTGCAGATTCCCATGTAAGGTCATCTATTGTTAGTTGTGCACGGCTATCGCCTGCACTAACTGGTTTGATTTCTAATGTAAATGTGCCAGTAACTGGTGTAGATAATGTGTGTTGGAATGTTGCTACAACTTCACCTGCAGTAAATTCTCCAATCATATTTTCATTAATATAAACACCATAGCTTTGGGTTGAACCAAATGGTTGTTTGTGTTTTAAAGAAATGGATTGAATACCGTTTGTAATGGTTGCTTTTAAGAAAGAGTTATCACTTGTTTTACCACCAAATGTTAAGGCATCACCATTTAATGCTTGATCCCCTCTTGCACCTGAGTATTGCCATAGGACATTATTAATACCTGTAAATGATCCACCAACATAACTACTACCTGATAATTTTAAGTTACTAAAAGTTTCAACATAAGTTTCTGAGTCATCACCAATTGCTTGATCAAAGACATAAACTGTTACAATAACAGTTGTTGTATTACCAGCAAGGTCACTTGCCGTATAAATTAAATCATAATTACCCGGAATGTTTAAATTGATTTCACTATCATCAAAATGGACAACTATGGTTTCATCTATGTTATCAATACCATAGATGCCTTCTAAGTATAAAGGTGCTGCATCTCCGATTGTATATTCAATATCACGTGTACCAATAATTTGTGGTGCTTGTGTATCAACTAAAGGACCCGTAATTGATACAGTAACAGTAATTGTTGCTGTATTGTTTGCTTTATCCGTTGCAGTATAAACTAAATTATATGTACCTACAACATCCATTTGAACATTGGAATCATTTACTGTAACAACGACATTACTATCAACATTATCGGTTGCACTGACACCTTCTAACCAGTTTGGTTTTGTACTACCTATTTCTAATATAAAATCTGATGCACCAGTAATGACTGGTGCTACTGTATCTTCAGTAGATGTTTCTGATTTCAATACGACTAAATTAAAGTATTTGTATTTCGTATCATTTGCACGTTTAACTTGTGCTGTTAGGGTAACTTCTCTATCAATTGATTGTTGGTGTACAGTAGCTGTCGTACCTTCAATTTCAATGACTGTTGGTTCAGATGATATCCAAGTTATTTCTAAATCACCATATGCTTCTAGTGTTGTAACTAGTGTCAAGTTTTTAGTGACGTGTATTGCATCATCACCAGTTTGATAACTAATTTGAACTTGGTTTAACATCTCATTTGTAACAATTGTTTGAACAACTTCATCTTGACAAGATGCAAGTACAAACATTGTCACCATCATTGTGAATACGATAAATAATTTTTTCATGCGTTAATATTTACTCCTAGTTGTATTTGGGTGCAACATTCTACTATACGCCTATAATCAAAATAAAACAAGTGATATTCATACTTTCTAAAATATATACCTCACTTTGAAAAAAGTATACAAAAAAACACCACACCGTTTCAGGTGTGGTGTTATGAAATTTACTCAGCGTAGATTGCTTTTTTAATGGATTTAACTGCTGATGTAGAAAGACTTGCATCTAACATATATATTGGAATACGACCTATAATTTGTTCAAACTGATTTAATGCTTGATCCCAAAGTTCAGCCTCACTTGGACGTAAGGTATTCGTCATAAGATGTTTTAAGGCATCTTTTTCATTAAGTTTATCAACCTGGTCTGTAATACCTTGTTTTAAGAATACGATTGCTTTTAATGGTTTTTTCTCATTTGTGTTTGATGAATATTGGCCACTAAATGGTGCGCCATATACATAAATACCTTCCGAAGTTACTTCAAGTAATGGTTTATCATCATTTACCCAAGTTACATCATCACCATATAAGTGTTTCCACATTCTGGCATGTGTTGACTTACCTGTACCGCTTGGTGCTGAAAATAATATAACATCACCCTTATAATTAATTGCAGAACCATGTAGTGGTAAAAGACCATGACGTTGTGCAAGTTCTAAAAAGATCATACCGGTATACACATACTCAGCTGTAGCAGCATCTGTAAATGTGTCTTCATCAATCCAAATTTCAATATTTCTGTAACCTTCATCATAGTTCATATATGCTTTTAAGCCAGAAACACTTTTTGAAAATATTCTGTGTAGTTTAGATTCTGGTTCTTTAAGCTCAAGTGCATACTTAACAGTAATTGTATGGTCTACAGGACGACTACCTTCATAAATATAGTTTTCTATATTATTTTTAAAGTATTGATCATAACGATATTCGAATTCAATGACCAT
>CAZRKJ010000105.1:0-4491 GCA_964600775.1 uncultured Acholeplasma sp. | reverse complement strand
TATTTAAGTTATCAAGAACAATTAAAAGATTTGGAAGAGTTGCTAGAAATTGAAACGGAAGCAAGTGTTGTAGAGATGGCAAAAACTGAACAAAAATCATTAGAAACAAATATTGAAAACTTGCATGAACAATTACGTATATTATTACTACCGAAAGACCCTGATGATGACAAGAACGTTATTATTGAAATTAAAGGTGCTGCAGGTGGTGATGAAGGTAATATCTTTGCAGGTGATTTATTTAGAATGTACTCTAAGTATGCTGAGGCCATGGGTTGGAAGGTTAGTGTAGTAAATACAACAGCTGGTGCAAGTGGCGGCTTTACTGGCATTGAGTTTATAGTTTCAGGTGAAAATGCTTATAGTTACTTAAAGCATGAATCTGGTGTGCACCGTGTACAACGAGTACCAGAAACTGAAAGTCAAGGGCGTATTCACACATCAACAGCAGTCGTACTTGCATTACCAGAACAAGAAGAAATTGAATACGATGTCAAATGGGAAGATATCAGATTTGATACGTATAACTCTTCTGGTGCAGGGGGGCAATCAGTAAATACTACCTATTCAGCTGTACGTTTAACCCACTTACCAACAAATATCGTTGTAACCAGTCAAGAAGAACGTAGTCAACATGATAATAAAGACCGTGCCTATAAATTATTAGTTACACGTATATATGATAGATTCTTACAAGAACAACTAGAAAAAGAAGGCGAAAATAGAAAAGCCTTAGTTGGTCGCGGGAATCGTAGTGAAAAAATTAGAACCTATAATTATCCACAAAATAGAGTAACCGATCATCGTATTGGGTTAACACTCAATCGCCTGGATGCAATTATGGAAGGCCGTATTGATTTAATTATCGAACCACTCATTAATGCGTATCAAAAAGAAGCGTTAGAAGGGCAAAAGAAGTGACACTTGAAGCAGTTGTAAAAATGTATGAAGATAAAGTGATTGCCCATGGTATGGAACCACATGCAATGACTTGGCTAATTACTGAATTATCTGGGTATACACCCACAGAATTTTATTTAAATATGAAACAAGCAGTATCTCCTGAATTACTTGAAGTTATCGAATCAGGTTATCAAAAATATGCAATAGACAAAATCCCAGTACAACATATCGTAGGTTATTCATATTTTTATGGATATAAGTTTGTAGTAAGCAATCAAGTGCTTATTCCAAGACGTGAAACGGAACAATTAGTAGAAGAAACAATACACATCTATGATAAGTTTTTTGAAAATCAAAAAATTGATGTACTAGATTTAGGTACTGGTAGTGGAGCGATTGCTATTACACTTTCCATTGAAGAACCAAACATGAAAGTGGATGCATCAGATATATCTATAACAGCACTCGCTATTGCAAAAACAAACCAATTAAATTTAAGTTCAACAGTTAATTTTATGGTATCTGATTGGTTTTCAAACATTGATAAAAAATACGATATAATCGTTGCAAATCCACCATATATCCCTAATGACGAAGCAGTGGAAGATATTGTATTAAAAGAGCCTAGTTTAGCACTTTTTGGCGGTCTAGATGGACTTGATCCATACGAGATTATCTTAAAGAACGCACATAAGTTCTTAAAAGAAAAAGCAGTGATTGCTTTTGAACATAGTATGTACCAAAGTAAAAATTTAAAAGCACTTATTTTGAAATACTTTAAAGATGCTAGCATTATGCAGTTAGAGGATTTACAAGGTAAAGACCGTATGACATTTATTGGTCTTGGCATTACATTTGATGACTAAATATAATAATAAACATTTATAAAGCTTAAACCTATTTCTAATAGAGTTTACACACGATTTACCATTACTTATTAGGCAAGGTAACATCCCTTTATATGAAAACTGTAAAGTTCTTGAAAAATAGAACTTTTTTCATGAAAATTTTTCATTATATGATAAAATGATAAAGGCTAAAAAAAGGAAGAATAAATTATGGAAATTAGAAATGTCGCCATTATCGCTCACGTTGATCATGGTAAAACAACATTAGTAGACAAACTACTACAACAATCCAGTGGATATCGTGAAAACCAAGCAATGCAAGAACGTGCAATGGATAATATTGATATTGAACGTGAACGTGGCATAACAATACTTGCAAAAGCAACCTCAATTGAATATGGTGATTACCGTATCAACATTATGGATACCCCAGGGCACGCCGATTTTGGTGGTGAAGTTGAGCGAATTATGAAACTTGTAGATGGTGTCTTACTCTTAGTAGATGCAAAAGATGGCGTTATGCCACAAACTAAGTTTGTTTTAAGAAAAGCTTTAGAAGAAAACTTAAAACCGATTGTTGTCATTAATAAGATTGATAGACCATTTGCTGATCCTAAAAAGACAGTCAATCAAGTATTTGACTTGTTTATTGATTTAGGTGCAAATGAAGAACAACTAGAATTTCCAATTATTTATGCTTCAGGACTTTTAGGCTTATCAAGTTTTGATGTAGAATTTGAATCTGCTAAAAACATGAAACCATTACTAGATACGATTGTAAATCACGTAGAACCACCAAAAGTAAAATTGGATGGACCACTCATGTTCCAACCAGCTTTAATTGATTATAATGATTATGTTGGTCGTATGGGTATTGGTAAAGTATTTCAAGGTACGTTAAAAGTAAATTCATTCGTTTCTTGTTTAAGATTAAATGGTAAAGTAGATAACTTTAGAGTTCAAAAACTATACCGTTATAGTGGGTTAACAAAAGTTGAAACACAAGAAGCACATGCTGGTGATATTGTTGCTATCGCAGGTCTTTCAGATATATTTGTTGGTGAAACAATTACTGAAGTTGGTGAAACAACAAGATTACCACTTTTACATATTGATGAACCTACAGTTCAAATGACATTCTTAACCAATAACTCACCTTTTGCAGGGCAAGAAGGCAAGTTTGTTACAGCAAGTAAAATTGAAGAAAGACTAACAAAAGAAGTTCAAAAAGACGTGTCATTAAAAGTTGAAAAAGACACAGGTTCAGAAAGCTGGTTAGTTTCTGGTCGTGGTGAACTTCACTTAGGTATATTAATTGAGACAATGCGCCGTGAAGGTTTTGAATTCCAGGTATCACGTCCTAAAGTTATTTTAAAAACAGTTGATGGTGTCGTTAGTGAACCATACGAAGAAGTTCAAGTTGATACACCAAATGAATATGTTGGTAGTGTGATGGAACTTTTAGGTAACCGTAAAGGCGAAGTTATTAAAATGGAACAAGGTGTAAATGAAACAAGACTAATTTATCATATGTCAAGCCGTGGCTTGATTGGTTTGATGACACAGTTTTTAACTGCAACTAAAGGTTATGGTATCTTATCACATATCTTTATTGAATATCGTAAATTAAATGATGAAAGTGTTGGTAGTAGACAAAATGGTGCATTAATATCTCTTAAAAATGGGATGACTACTGCATATGCTATTGGTCACTTAGAAGACCGTGGACAATTCTTTGTTGAACCCAGAGTTTCTGTATATGAAGGCATGATTGTTGGGGTCAATAACAAAGATAATGACTTGGTTGTTAACGTTGTTGAAGAAAAGAAGTTAACCAATATGCGTTCAGCTGGTAAAGACTCTACAAACGTGTTAAAGCGTCCAATTGAGATGAGTTTAGAAGCATGTATGGACTTCATCAATGATGATGAGTTAATTGAAATTACACCACAATCTATTCGTATTCGTAAGAAGTTTTTAAAAGCTAATGAGCGTAAACGCGCAAACTACACACAAAATCAATAATAGATTATAGTTCGAAAGTATTTAGCATATTGAGTATGATATAATAAATAAAAATAAGGATGGTGGCATATGAAAATAGGCATAGGTTCAGATCACGCAGGATTTAATCGTAAAACTGAAATCATTGATTACTTGACTAAAAAAGGCTATGAAGTCATAGACTTTGGTGCAGATTCGGTAGACCGTGTGGACTACCCAGATTATGCAAAAATTGTTGCAGAAGCGGTTGTAGACGATAAGGTTGAAGCAGGTGTTTTAATTTGTGGTACTGGTATTGGTATGAGTATTGCAGCGAATAAAGTTAAAGGTATTCGTGCTGCACATGTATTTGATGAATTAACCGCAAGACTTGCTAAAGAGCATAATCATGCAAATGTGATCGCATTTGGTGGTAGAAATCAAACGCTTCAAGAATCTAAAGTGATTGTCGATGCATACTTTAATGCAACCGAAGAATCGCGTCATAAACATCGTGTAGACAAAATAAGTTCAATGGAAAGTGGTGAATAATTATGAGTAAATTAGTTATTTTAAATCATCCATTAATCGATCATAAAATGTCGATCATCCGTGATAAATATACAAGCACTAAAAGCTTTAGAGAAAATGTTGGTGAAATTGGTGGGTTAATTACCTATGAAATCACTAAAGATTTAGAAACTATTGAAATCGAAGTTGAAACACCAATTCAAAAAACAATTGCTAGACAATTAAA
>CAZRKJ010000104.1:0-4524 GCA_964600775.1 uncultured Acholeplasma sp. | reverse complement strand
AATTGTAATCCCCAACGAAAGATTGTTTGCGATTGCTGACCGTGATATGCAACTATTAGATGCTTTTAGGGAATCTGATAGAGTCCTTAGACAAGGTGTTCAAGGTATTGCTGAAATTATTGCTGTACCTGGTATGATCAACGTTGACTTTGCTGATGTGCGTACTGTTATGGAAAATAAAGGTACAGCATTAATGGGTATTGGTATGGCAAGTGGTGAAAATCGTGCGATTGAAGCCGCTAGAAAAGCAATACACTCCAAATTATTAGAAGTTTCTATTGATGGTGCAACCGATGCCATTGTAAATATATCATCTGGTCCAGATGTGACATTATTTGAAATTGAAGCCGCATTAACGGAAATTAGAAACGCTACTGAATCTGACTTGAATGTCATTTATGGACATACAGTCAGTGTAGATTTAGAAGATGAAATGATCGTTACAATTATCGCAACAGGTTATGAGTTACGTGCCAAGGATAATACTGTGGAGGCGATTGCTAATGAAATATTTAGAAATGTGAACCCTCAACAAGTTAAGATCACTGATTCAGGCCTTGAAACAGTTGCAAATAAAAATTCAGATGAAAATGAATCCAAGAAACGCGATATTCCTTCTTGGCTCATTAGAAAATAAGAAAAGGCGCAAGCCTTTTTTAACGAGAGGTATATAAAGTATGTTAAGTATTGGTATTGTTGGGTTACCCAACGTTGGTAAATCTACACTTTTTAATGCAATAACTAAATCGCAAGTAACAGCAGCAAACTATCCGTTTGCGACAATTGACCCAAATGTTGGTGTTGTACATGTAAAAGATGAACGTCTAGATAAGTTATCTGTAATTTATAAATCGGCAAAAATAGTGCCTACAACAATTGAATTTATTGATATTGCTGGCTTAGTTAAAGGTGCTTCAAGTGGTGAGGGTTTAGGTAATCAATTTCTAAGTCATATTCGACAAGTAGATGCGATAGCGCATGTGATTCGCTGTTTTGATGATTCTAACATTACCCATGTGGAAGGTAAGGTAGACCCTTTGCGTGATTTAGAAATCATTGAAATGGAACTTAGATTATCTGATTTAGAATCTATTGATAAAAGACTTTCAAGGTTAGAAAAACAAGCTAAAGTTAAAATTAAAGAGGCAGTCATAGAACAATCAGCACTCTTTAAAGTTAAAGAAATGATTGAGCAAGAATTACCACAATCCACATTATTTTTCACAGATGAAGAACAAAAAGTGGTTAAAGGATTCAACCTACTTAGCTTAAAACCTGAACTTTATATTGCAAATCTAGCTGAAATGGATTTGTCAGATCCATTAAGTAATGCACATTATATTGCACTAAAAGCTAAAGCGGATAGAGAAAATATTCAAATCATTCCAATATCAGCTCAAGTTGAATATGAAATATCTTCACTTGAAGATGCTGAGGAACAAGCAATATTTATGGAGAGTTATGGACTAACACAATCTGGTCTAGATACAGTAATCCAAAGTGGTTATACATTATTAGGCTTAAAGACTTATTTTACATGTGGTCCAATGGAAGCACGGGCATGGACATTTAAAACAGGTACGAAAGCACCTGAGGCTGCAGGCATTATTCATACGGATTTTGAACGTGGTTTCATTAAGGCTGAAGTCTTAGGTTATGATGATTTAATTATGTTTGGCACACCAGGTTTAGCTAAAGAAAAAGGTAAAGTGCGTCTTGAAGGCAAGGAGTATGTTGTACAAGATGGTGACATTATTTTATTTAGGTTTAATGTATGAGTTTCATCCAGTACTTAGATAAAACGATTGTTGCAAGCAAATACTTTAGTATCGATGAGATGGATAGCATCTATCAATTAGGTGCTAGACATTTTGGTGAAAACTATGTACAAAGTCTAATTGCTAAAAAACAAAAACTTAGTAACTATTCAGATATTAAGTGGCACTTGATTGGACACTTGCAAACAAACAAAGTTAAAACGATCATTAATGAAATTGATTATCTACATACTTTGGACTCAATTAAACTTGCAAGCTTTATTCAAAAGTTTAGACAAACACCTTTAAAGTGTTTTATCCAAATCAATTTAGAAGAAAATAACCAAAAAGAAGGTATATTGTTAGAAAACCTCGCTCAATTCATACTGGAAATTAAAAAATATGATAAAATTAATTTAATAGGCTTCATGACAATTGGTGCGGCAAATGATATGCAAAAGACAGAAGAAATATTTAAAAGATTAAACGAATTGAAGATAGCATATCAATTACCATATACGTCCATGGGGATGAGTTCAGATTATGAACTCGCATTAAAATATCATAGTGATTTCTTACGTATTGGATCACTATTTAAAGGGGTCATATAATGGGGTTATTTGGTAAAAAGAAAAACAAGAAACATCAAGTAGAAATTTTAACTGCTGAAAGAATTATTATGGAACAGTTAAAGAATGATGATGATGAATATATTACTGCACTTGCTAAGCAAATGATGGGTGGTGCACCATTAATTCTAAACTTTGATGCGCTGCATATCGACCGTGCAAATAAGGCAATTGCCTTTATGTCAGGTGTTGTATATGCAATTAATGGTCATATTGTTGAAATTAATGAAACAACCTATTTGTTTGGTAGTAAAGAGTTATATGATGATCAATCAGTTGAAACTTGGTTGAAAACAAATTTAAATTAATCGTGCGATGATTAGACAGGGTAGTATTGTAAAGGTTTTTAGCGAGTAAGGGATGGTGTAAGCCTTATAAACAAACACAATATCTACAATCAACTAGGAGCATATGTAAAATCTATTGAGTGCACAATTTTTAATTGTGAACTAAGGTGGTACCGCGAAGAACTTTCGTCCTTAGAAATTATTTTTAAGGACGTTTTTATTTATAAAAGGAAGGATCATATTATGAATTTTAAAGACACATTATTAATGCCAAATACAGATTTTGAGATGCGAGGTAACTTAGGTACTAGAGAACCTTTAATCCAAAAACAATGGGCAGACATCAATTTATATGAAAAAGTATTAGAACAAAACAAAGACAATCAACCATTTGTTTTGCATGATGGGCCACCATATGCCAACAATAATATTCATATTGGTCATGCCTTTCAAAAAACATTAAAAGATTTTGTTTTAAGATATCAAACAATGTCTGGTCGTTATACACCATATATTCCAGGATGGGATACCCACGGTTTACCAATTGAAAATGAGGTTACTAAAAGTGGTGTGGATCGTAAAACACTTTCAAGGGCTGAATTTAGAAAAATATGCCGAGATTACGCAATTAAACAAGTAGAAGTTCAAAAAGAACAATTTAAACGTCTAGGAATTTTAGGTGATTGGGATAACCCTTATTTAACTTTAGATAAATCTTATATTGCAGACCAAGTACGCATTTTTGGCCAAATGGTTGAAAAAGGTATTATTTATAAGGGATTAAAACCGATTTATTGGTCACCTTCATCAGAGTCTGCTTTTGCAGAGGCTGAAATAGAGTATATGGACAAACAATCAAAATCAATTTATTTTGGATTTGACCTTGTTGGCGATAAGTATCCGAATACAAAAATACTTATTTGGACGACAACACCATGGACATTACCTGCAAATTTAGCTGTATCAGTGCATCCGGAGTTTGATTATGTATGGTTTAACAGTGAAGGTAAGAATTATATAGCTGTTAAAGAACTCTTACCAAAACTCATTGAGAAATTAGGTTTTGCTAATGCTAAAGTACTTAAGGAGTTTAAAGGTCAAACACTAGAAAACTTAGAATATAAACATCCACTATATGGGCGTATAAGTCCAATGATTTTGGGCGATCACGTGACCGCTGAAGATGGTACAGGTTTAGTTCATACTGCACCAGGTCATGGTGAAGATGATTATTTTGTAGGTAAAAAATACAACTTAGACCTTTTATCACCAGTTGATGAAAAAGGTCATATGACCGCGGAAGCTGGTCCATATGAAGGTATGTTTTATGAGAAAGCAAATCTTCAAATTATAAGTGACTTAAAAGCAAGTGGACATTTACTTCATGAAGAGACGATTACACACTCATACCCACATGACTGGCGTACAAAAAAACCTGTAATATTTAGATCTACACCGCAATGGTTTGCAAGTATCGATATGTTGAAAAAAGATTTACTTAAAGCAGTATCGGGCGTTAAATGGCATACTTCATGGGGTGAAACACGTTTAACAAACATGTTAAAGGACCGTGCAGACTGGGTTATTAGTCGTCAACGTGTTTGGGGTGTGCCAATTCCAATATTTTATGATGAAAACAATCAACCAATCTTAGATAAAGTACTTATCGATCATGTTGCTTCATTATTTGAAGTGCATGGTTCAGATATCTGGTATGAGTGGGATGTTGAAAAACTACTACCTAAAGATTATACTGGAGCTAGAAATCTTACTAAAGAAATTGATATTATGGATGTTTGGTTTGATAGTGGTACTTCATACTCTATTTTAGAGCGTCGTGGTGTTCAATTT
>CAZRKJ010000103.1:0-4551 GCA_964600775.1 uncultured Acholeplasma sp. | reverse complement strand
ATTAAATTACTGAGTGATAATTTTACCTTTGATGGTTTAGAAACTGTCATAAAAAACACAAGCAGTGACGGTACGATAAAGTTTTTATTTGACTTAAAAGATAGTAATTTAATTGAGACTGTATTAATGAGTCATAATTATGGTATGAGTGCATGTGTTACAACCCAAGTTGGATGTAACATCGGATGTAGTTTTTGTGCATCAGGTGTTTTAAAGAAAAAACGTGATTTAACTGCTGGTGAAATTGTTACACAAATTATTCGTGCAGAAAAAGAAAGTGGCATCCGTGTTTCAAGTATTGTTATTATGGGTATTGGCGAGCCTTTTGATAACTATAAGAATTTTATTAAATTTATTAGTATTATCAATCATCCAAAAGGTTTAGCCATTGGCGCAAGACACATTACTGTATCTACATCTGGTCTAGTTCCGAAGATTAAAGAATTTGCACATTTAGGTGTTCAAGTAAACTTAGCGGTATCATTGCATGCACCAAATAATGAAATCCGTTCAAAATTAATGAAAATTAATGACCGTTTTAAAGTTGAAGAAGTTATTGATGCAATTAAGTACTATATCCATGTAACCAATCGTCGTGTAACAATTGAGTACATCATGATTCAAGAATTAAATGATAGTCCTGAAACTGCACATGAACTTGCAAAACTATTAAAGGGTATGAATGTTTATGTGAACTTAATTCCGTATAATACAGTTAAAGAAGCACCATATGAGCGCTCTAGTTTAGATCGAAGACAAGCGTTCCATAAAATATTAAAAGACCATAAAATTACTGCAATCTTAAGAAAAGAACAAGGTCATGACATTAATGCAGCATGTGGTCAACTTAGAAGTCAAAACTTATAAGGAGATAGTTTCTTTTTGAATAAAGCGCGTATTGTAAAATTAATCGGTGGATTATATAGCTTTAAAGACCTAAAAACAGGTGAAGTTTTTGAAGGTTATGCAAAGGGTAAGTTTAGAAAAATGAGAGTTGAGAAAGACTCAAGTTTTAATAAAAATATCACAATGAAAACCAAAAAAGATGTTAAAGATATTATCTTAAGTCCTAAAGTTGGAGACTTGATTTATTACACATTTGAATCAGATCAATATATGATTACAGAAATAACTGAACGTCAAAATGAATTACAGCGTCCAGATGTTGCAAATGTAGATCAAGTATTATTAGTTTTTTCAGCAGTTAGACCGGATTTTAGTTTTAATTTATTAGATAAGTTCTTAGTTATCTTAGGCTATCATGAGTTAAAGCCTGTCATTGTTGTATCTAAGATAGATTTGATTGAAAAAGATGCATTAGATGCATTAAAAATAGATTTAAAGTTTTATGAACAGTTTTATAATATTCACTATGTTAATAGTAAACAGCGTATAGGTATTGATACATTGGAGCATATATTCAATGAGAAAATAACGATTTTAGCTGGTCAAACCGGTGCAGGTAAATCAACCCTACTCAACGCCTTAAGACCTGAATTAAAGCTAAAAACACAAGAAATATCTGATGCACTTGGTCGCGGTAAGCATACCACAAGACATTCTGAACTTTATCCTTTTGGTGGTGGTTATATTGCTGATACACCTGGGTTTAGTAAGGTTGATTTTGAGTTTCATGATCATAGCATATTGAAAGAATATTTCATAGATTTTAAAACATATAGTGATGAATGTAAATTTGGTCATAGTTGTCTACATTTAAGTGAGCCAGGTTGTATGGTTAAAAAAAAGATAGATGAAGGGCAAATTTTAGAATCTCGTTATGAGAGTTACACCAATTTTATAGAAATATTAAAAACAAGAAAAGAAAAGTATTAGGAGGGGACAAAATGAAAGTTGCACCGTCGGTTTTAACAGCGAATTTTATACGCTTAGAGGATGAACTTAAATCCATTGAGGAAGGTTCAGACTATATCCATGTGGACGTCATGGACGGACACTTTGTACCAAATATTAGTTTTGGTCCGGCAATTGTATCTCAAATTGGTGCATTAACAAAATTACCAATGGATATTCATTTAATGGTTGAACACCCACTAGACTGGATTGATAAAGTGATTTTCCCGACAACAGAGTTTATTACGATTCATGCTGAATGCAATCGTTTTAAAGAAAGTATTAGACGCATTCTTTACTTAGGCAAAAAAGCCGGTTTAGCAATTAAACCAAGTACGGATGTTGAATTTATTAAGCCTTATTTAGAACAACTTGATCTTGTACTTGTCATGGGTGTTGAACCTGGTTATGGTGGACAGCTGTTTATCCAAGGTCAATTAAAAAAGATCGAAGAGCTTGCAAGATTACGTGATGAAAATGGCTATCATTATGAGATTCAGGTCGATGGTGGTATCAATCTATCCACTGCTAAACAGGTTAAAGATGCAGGTGCAACAATCGTTGTTGCAGGTACTTACATCTTTAATTATGAAGACCGTAAGGAACGAATAGCAGCGCTTAAGTAACATGTTAGTTTATTTAATTGTACATCCTACACCAAACAATTTAAGCCAATTAATCAAAAAGCCCGCATATGTGATTGCTGTCGATCAAGGGCTTTTTGATGCTTATAAGGCTGGTATAGCTGTTGATATTGCTATCGGTGATTTTGATTCATTAGAGGATTTGGGGTTACTTGACAAAGTTGCACACAAAAAATTAAGTCCTGATAAAGATTTCACGGATACTGAAAGTGCACTACAATATGCTCAAACTATAAATCCGGAACATATTTATATACTAGGTGGTTTAGGTGGCTTACGTTTTGAGCATAGTTTTGCTAACTTGTTATTAGTAAAGTCATATGATAATTTAAGTATTGTTACAGATGAAACAAATATTGTAAAGTTTAATGAAGGTCTTCATAAAACTGACTTTAAAGGTTATATAAATGTATTTGCAGCAAAAAAGTCTGTAATTAGTTTAAGAGGCTTTAAATTTGAGCTCAATAATTACACGTTAGAACCGTTGGATCGATTAGGGATATCTAACGAGTTGGTTGAGCAATTTGGTGAAATTGAGGTTCATAAAGGTTCAGTTATAGTAATGTATACGAAAAATAAGCAATAAAAAAAGGCATTAGATGCCTTAGTTTATCTACAATATGTGGTTTTGATTAAACGCGCTCTAGCTCTAATTTCTTTAAAGCTTTCGCTGAAATTTTAACTCTTTGGACATTTCCATTTTCATCTTTGATACGGACAGTCTGTAAGTTAGCCTTCCATGTACGACGGCTTGCGTTTAACGCATGACTGCGTTTATTACCAAATGATGTAGTTTTACCAGTTACATAGCACTTTGCCATAGTATCACTCCTTATTATTGCCTTATTAATAATAACACATTAAAAGTTAAAAAGCAATAAAAAATTCGATAAAAAAAGAATTGTAAGAAAAGTAGTATTTTTACGATAATAACCCACTATTCAAAGTGTGATATAATATATGCAAATAGCGTTCTAACGAGTAACAGTCATTATTAATATTGCATTTTAATAAAAGTGTGATATACTAAATAACGTTCTAGATTGGTTATCTACCATTTCAATGAAATAAAAAACAATAAAATTTAATCAAACATTCATCGTACAAAATGGTGAATCGGAGGAAAATTATGTCTAATAAAAAAATTAGTGGTGACCTCTTTAAAAAAATGGTTACTAACGGTGCAATTCACTTAAAAAACAATCATAAAGAAGTGGACCACCTAAATGTGTTTCCGGTACCAGATGGTGACACGGGAACAAATATGCAAATGACTATGATGGCGGGCGTAAAAGAAGTTTCCCAAGATCAATCAAACTCAATTGTGGATGTATCAAAAATCTTATCTAGAGGATTATTAATGGGTGCTAGAGGTAACTCAGGTGTTATCTTATCTCAATTCTTTAGAGGGTTATACGCAGAAATTTCTAAGATTAATAATGGTTCACTTACAATTAAAGAATTTATTCAAGCACTTGTTGGTGGCTATCAAATGGCATACCGCGCAGTTATGGATCCTGTTGAAGGAACTATTTTAACTGTAGTTAGAGAATCTGCTGAACGTGTCTTAAAAGATCAAAAAAGTTTTACAACAATTGAAGATGTTCTTAAAACATATTTAATGCAAGCTCGCGAAACATTAATTAAAACACCTGAACTGCTTCCAGTATTAAAGGAAGCTGGTGTTGTTGATAGTGGTGGTGCAGGATTTATTAAGATTATTGAAGGTATGTTAATGGCACTTGAAGGTCAATTCTTAAGTGAACAAGAAATGATGCAAGCAATGCCGCAAGGTAATCCGGATTATGTTGGTGCACATAACTTAGGTGATGTGGATATCAAGTTTGGTTACTGTACCGAGTTCATTGTTGAATTATTTGATTGGGAAAATTTCGATATTAACAGTGTTAGAAATCCATTAGAACAAATGGGTGATTCACTAGTTGTTGTTACGGATGAAGACCTATTAAAAGTTCATGTACATACAAACCAGCCTGGTGTTGCATTAACACTTGCACAAAAATTTGGTGAATTAAAAACCATTAAAATTGAT
>CAZRKJ010000102.1:0-4552 GCA_964600775.1 uncultured Acholeplasma sp. | reverse complement strand
TGATTTTACTTAGGTTTGATACATATGTATCAAGCCTTTTTTATTTAATTTTTCACCAACATCCTAGCCCCTAAACAAAAAAACTATTCATCTAGAATAGTCTTTAAATGTACTACTTAGCCCCTTTATAAGCCTCTAATACTTTATTTGTATCTGCAAATCTATGTGCCACACTACCTGCTGCTGCGGCTGCAACCGCACCAACTAAATCATCTAAGAATGTATTACAACGAACGACACCTTCTTGTTTGGTATCTAACTTCTTAATGATGCCTGGTTTTAGTTTATCAACATAGCCAAAATTAGTTAAACCGATTGAACCATATACATTAACAATCGATAGCGCTAAGATTTCATCAATACCATACAAACCATAATCTTCCATTAAAAAAGTAGAGAGCGGTTCTGATAGTTTGCCTTGTTCAGCTAAAATATCCAACTCAATACCTGTAAACACAGCATGTTGAATTTCACGTTTTACCAAAACTCTTCTAACATGCTCTAAACAAGTTTCTAGTGTTAAATCTTTTAAGTATTGACTTTGGAGTTCAAGTGTAATCTTGGCAATATCCTCAATATCTACACCACGAGATTTTAATCTGCTAATAATCAAATCATATTTAATATCTTCATAACTTTTCTCACTCATTTATCTAATTTTCCTTTTCTTAAATTATTTTTGGTTTCTTTTAAGACTTGCTGATGTTCTAAAATCTTTTGAAACGCATCTAAATTGAGGTTTGCTGAGACTTTATCAAATGGCGGCAGTTTATCTTTAATACGAAGTTTTAACTCAGTTATGGCGTGATTTACTATTCTTTTAATATCTTCAGAGTAATTCATTTTTTCTGCATTATCAATAAACTCTTTTTGATCTAAAATAACAATTCTTCCATTTGGATATACACGGATATCCAAATCATAGTCAATATATTTGATTGCCTCAGTATCATATACATAAGGACTAGATACATTACAATAATAATGTATACCATCTTTTTTAAACATTGCAATTACGTTAAACCACTCGTGTTCAAAAAAATAACAGAGTGCCGGTTCTTTTGTATACCAACTTCTACCGTTAGATTCAATAACTTTTGTACGATGGTTACCAGTAACTAAATAAGATTCATTATCATCCACAACAAATGAATTTGTCCATACTCGGTGCAGACTACCATCATGTTTAAACCCGTGAATTTGAATTTTTTTGCCTTTTTTTAACTTCATATGTCTCACCTGCTTTTCGAGTATATTATAACATTTAAGCAGTATTTTGGTTATCAAGGAAACTTATTATAACATGAAAAAATTACCTGTCAATAGACTATCAACATTCACCACAATAAAAAAGCACACTCATTTTTAGAAAGTGTGCTTTAGGTTTCTTATAAAATTTTTCTTATTTTTTGTTCAACATCTGCTCTAAAGCGGTCGATTGCATCTAATATAAACTGAACCATATCTAATGAATCATCTTCAATGAGAGGTGTTAAATCCATACCGTTTACTACTTGATCAGATTGATCAACTTGATGTGCATTTGAGAATGTTGCATTTGCAAGTCTACGACCAATTGTTGCTAAATCATAACGTTTTGCACCATCAATTTGAGAGTCAAATACTTCAACCAAACTATTTGTAAGGTTTGGTCTATGCCCTACGCTAAATGCTACTTTTTCATCATCATTTAACCAATCAAGGTCACGCCATACTTCAACAGCATATAATTTTTTAGGTCGCTTATCTTTTGGTAATAATCTTAATGCTTTAATTGTTTTAGTTACAACACCAATATGTGTGTCATGCTTATCTGCTAAGTTGTGTGTATAAAGAATTTCTGGTTGTGCATCTAAAATCATTTTCTTCATTTCCTCAACAACAATCGTATCCTTAGGATCTTTAGTTTGTTTTGAAGGTGAATTAATAAATGCTTGCAGACCATATTCACCAAGGTAAGCCGCCTTTTTTTGTTCCAAATTACGAACCATCATCATCTCTTCATTTGTGTAGTGTGCATAATTACCACCACGAGATGAACCTGAACCATCTGTAACAACCACACCAAAGAACCATTTATCTGGCTTTTGATAGGTTTTTAATACACCATCAATCGCACCAATTTCGATGTCATCATGGTGTGCTAAGATTGCCATATGGGTTGTACGTTTAATTGCAGCTTCTAGTGGTGTATTATCTGGTACATAAAATTCAGTTTTTTGATTATATTTTTCCATGTGTTTATCCTCTTACAATTTCACTAAGCTTGCAGCAGCAACCGATTGTCCAACACGTCTTGCTTGCTCATCTGGTAGTGAAATATTTACTTTTTCACTTAATGCTTTAAAGTTATCATGAAGTGTCTTTGTTGCAACATCAACAATAATTTGACCACCTAAACCTGATGTTACACGACCAAGTAATAATACTTCTTCAATATCATAAAACTCTGCGTAATATGCAAGTGTATAGCCTAAGTATGTACCAATTGTTTTATATATTTCTTGGTATAGATCACTTTGTTCATCTAACTTTTGAACCACTTTTAAGCGTTCAGCTAGCGGCATATCTTCTGGGAATATAATACCAGAAGTTTCTGCTAGACGAATGACTGCATCTTGACTAAAGTACTTATTACCCGTACCCATATCTAGGCTCCACTCATCAATTGGTCCGTTTGTTTGAAAGTCCACTGGTACGAAGGCTAATTCATTTAACCAACCCGTAACATTTCCATTTTCATTTATATAACCTACTGCTTCTGATGTACCCATAGCAATCCCTAAAAGTTTATTTTTACCTAAACTCATTGAACCTGCAAGTGCTGTGACATCACCGTCATTTGCAACCTCTAACGGTACATTTAACTCTTTTGCAATATCTTTATAAATATTTTTTACATGTAAATCAAATAAATCATCAGGTACTTCAATAAATAAACTTGCAACTCTTGCCTCATTATGAATGTAGACACCTGCACTAGATACACCTAATGCATCTACACTTGGTAGTTTTTCAACAGCCATTTGAATCACTTTACGAATATTTGATTTGTGATATTCAGGATCTTTATTTAATTTAGGAAACCATACCACTTCAGTACTAAAGATTGGTGTACCATCAACAACTGCAGACACTTTCATATCTGAACCACCTGCATCAAAACCAATTCGGTTACCCTTTAAGTGTTTACCAATCGGTTGATCACCTTTAAGAATTTCTGGTGTTTTGGTTGCATGTAAGACTTCAAAAGGATGACCATATATTCTACTCATGAATTTTGAGTCAAATAGTCTATCACCTTCAAGATATGTGTGCTTAATTGCTTCATAGATCTTATAATCACCAACAATGGTAACTTTATAGCCACCATATAGCCAAAGCAATGTTTTAACTAAACGATCAACAAAAAATAAATTTTTGTCAAACTTTTCTGCGTCTTTAAAAACATTTGCTGAATAACTTTCACTAAAACCGTCCATACGTTCAACAACAACAGTTAGTGGTTCATAGTCACCAGACTTTAATACTTCATTTTTAAAGTCATTAAAGTAAAGTATTGCTGGTTCGTAATTTGGATCGAGTTTTAATTTATTATTTAATGCCATAACTTTTTACCTGCCTTCTATTTAAGTAATGATGCTGCATCTTTATCCAAGTATATTGTAACATCTTTATGTTTTTGTAGGATTGATGCTGGTAAACTTTCATCAACTTTACCGTGTATCATTTCATAAACTGCTTGTGCCTTGTTTTTACCAGTTGCAATCATAACAATTTTTGATGCACGCATAATGTCTTTTATACCCATAGTAATGGACTCTGTTGGAACTTCTTCAACTGAGTCAAACATTCTTGAATTATCTTTGATTGTAGATGCTGCTAAAGTTGTTTTATGTGTCGTAGATTCAAACGATGTACCTGGTTCATTAAAACCAATATGACCGTTTGATCCTAAGCCTAATAATTGAATATCAATTTGATTATTATCTAGTAATGATTGATATGCTTTAATTGCTTTGCTAGGCTCTATTGTTCCACTTGGTATAAATGTATTTTCTAAATTTATATCGATATGGTTAAACAATTGATTACGCATAAAACTATAGTATGATTCTTTATGTGTTTGAGGTAAACCAATGTACTCATCTAAGTTAAATGTTTTTACATTCTTAAAAGAGACTTGGTTATGTTGATATGCCTTAATTAAGTTTTTATATAATGGTACAGGTGTTGTACCGGTTGCTAATCCTAATATAATATTTGGATTTTCATTAATGACTTGAACATAAAAATCTGTTACTGCTTGATATAATTCTGCCTTATTTTCAAATACTTTAATATTCAATGCCACTATCCTCTAATTAATCTATCATAAACGTTGCCTGGTTTATCAATGTCCATTGCATCTACAGTTTTTCTGTAGAATGCTAAAACACCATCACCTGCGCCACCAATAACTGCATAACCGTATCCATCGTGATACATTGCTTCCATTGTATGTAAGATTAATGCCTTTCCTATATTTTTACCTCTTAAGGTTTGATCCACA
>CAZRKJ010000101.1:0-4554 GCA_964600775.1 uncultured Acholeplasma sp. | reverse complement strand
TGGTAAACCTAGACTACCACTAACAAGATTGGGTGCAAAACATAACCGAATGTTGGTAGAAATATTAAAAAAATACAAGTTGGTGAATCATGATTAAACTCGTTATATCAGGCATATTAGGTCGCATGGGACAAGTGCTTAAATCATTGGCAGAAACATCAACCGATTTTAGTTTGGTTGGTGGCTTTGATCAAAAGGATTCAAGTGATTCAGTTGCTGATTTAAGTCAGTTGAAACCATCGGATGTAATCATTGATTTTTCTCATCCGAGCAATTTAAAACAAATATTGATGTATGCTCATGAAAAGAAGATTCCTTTAGTGCTAGCAGCAACCGGCTATAGCGATATTGATTTTGAATGGATTAGAAAAACCAGCAAAGACATTCCCATCTTCTATGCAGCAAATTATTCAGTTGGTGTTTATTTATTAACAGAGGCACTTAAAATGATTACAAAACCACTGGCTAAAGACTATGATATTGAAGTGATTGAAAAACATCATCACTTCAAAAAAGATGCACCATCAGGAACAGCACTTAAACTAGTTGATGCCTTAAATGAATCACTAGATGAAAAACATCCAGTGATTCATGGCTACAGTAATGAAAAAGGCATTCATGTTCACGCCTTAAGATTAGGCAATTACATCGGCGAACATCAAGTTATTTTTTCAAGTCTAGAAGAGACTTTGGAGTTCACACATATTGCCCATGATAAACGGGTGTTTGCTAAAGGGGCATTAAAGGCAGCAACATACATTATTAAGCAGAAACCAGGTCTTTATGGCATGGAAGATTTACTAGGAGGCACACATGAGTGATTTTTTAACCGATCCATATGAAATAGCAAAGTACATTAAAAATGCAACAAAAAAAACACCAGTAAAACTATATGTTAGAGGTAATTTAAGTAATGTCGATATGCGTGCTTTTAGTTATTTTGGGGATGAACATTCTGGTGTGATATTTGGTGAAGCCAATGACATACACAAATTTTTAGAATTAAACAAAGATCGTTTTACAAACTATATTTTAGAAGCTGACAGAAGAAATTCTGCAATTCCTATGTTAGATGTGACTAAACTGAATGCACGTATCGAACCAGGTGCATGGATTAGAGAACATGCTGTCATAGGTAATCAAGTCGTAATCATGATGGGTGCAATCATTAATATTGGTGCTGTCATTGGTGATGGAACAATGATTGACATGAACGCTGTACTAGGTGGTAGAGCTAAAGTTGGCAAGTATTGTCATATTGGTGCGGGTGCTGTTATTGCAGGTGTCATTGAACCACCAAGTGCTACACCAGTAATTATTGAAGATAATGTACTGGTTGGTGCAAACGCTGTTGTATTAGAAGGTGTACGTGTTGGTAGGAATGCAGTAGTAGCTGCCGGTTCAGTTGTAACACAAGATGTGCCAGAAAATGCAGTAGTGGCTGGTCAGCCAGCAAGAATCGTTAAATATAGAGATGAAAAAACAGATTCTAAAACAAAGATATTAGAAGATCTAAGGAAGTGATTGTAATGCTTGAAAAACTTACAAAATATCGTAGGGATTTGCATCAAATACCAGAGTTAGGTTTTGATTTGGATTTAACATACGCATATGTTAAAGAAAAGTTGAGCTCATTTGGATATGAACCGTTGACTTATGCTAAAACAGGTCTAGTTGCAGTAAGAAAAGGCAAATCTAATGATGCAGTAGCTTTTCGTGCAGATATGGATGCACTGCCTGTAACTGAGATGCTTGATATAGCGTTTAAATCCAAATTTCAAGGTCGTATGCATGCATGTGGACATGACGGTCATACTGCAATGTTATTAGGCTTTGCGGATTATGTGTCTAAACTAGAAACTATTAATCAAACCATTGTATTTATTTTTCAACCTGCCGAAGAAGGTCCAGGTGGTGCGAAGGTCATGATTGATGAAGGTGTCCTTAAGGATTTTAATGTAAAAAGTATCTTTGGACTACATCTATTCCCAGGGTTAGATGAGGGAAAAATTGGAATTATAAGTGGTCCAATGCTTGCTCGTAACGCTGAATTTGATTTTTATGTTGAAGGGATGTCTGCACATGGCGCACAACCTCAAAAAGGACGTGATTCAGTTTTAGCAGCATCCAGTTTTGTTGTGGGTTTAAACCAAATTGTTTCAAGATACATTGATCCCTTAGAACCAGCAGTGATTACTACTGGAACCATTAATGGTGGCGAGGCAAGAAACATAATAGCTGGGCGAGTTCATGTTTCAGGTACAATGCGTGCATTTGATGATGCAACCTTTGAAATTATGAAACATAAAATGAAGGATACAGCAAGGGCTATTGAACTACAATATGGTGTAAAGATCATTGATAAAATTGTTGATTATTACCCAGCAGTTTATAATGATCCAGAACTTTATCAAATTGTAGATGCGACATTAACTAAAGATGAAGTTGTCTACATTAAACCATATACTTTTTCCGAGGATTTTGCATATTTCCAAAAAGAAGTTCCAGGCATGTTTACATTCATTGGATCTAGAAATCAAGCAAAAGACTTTATTTATCCACTACACAATAATCGTTTTAATTTTGATGAAAAGATTTTGTTAAACGGATTAAATTATTATATTAATGTAAGTAAAAAACTTAATCTATTTTAATCTATGCAAACACTAAAACATTTAAAACTTAATATTCACGAAGACTTTATAAAAGCATTTAATAATTTGACTTTAGTTGATGTTTTAGTATGGATTAAAAATGTAATGTTTATCCATTATTTGGATATATACAGTGATTTAAATAATCAGGTAGTTCAATTAATTGATGATGGTATCCAAAATAATGTTAAGGTGGTTTTAGCTAGAAATACAGCTTTTGAGATTCATAGGATTGCTAAAACTAAACAAAACTATGATCAATTTTATTTACGTGCACTTGCACATATGGTCTCTACCATACATGTAAAGACACATGCTTTAAAATGTTGTGATTACTTGATTAAGATGTTAAGTGTTCAAACAAAGAATAAAGATCTAGTGATTGCGGAACGTTTACGTCAAATTAGTCTTATATATGATAATAATAAGTCGGGTGAATGATATGTATAAAATAGAACTTGCAAAAGCTTCAGATGCAAAAGAAATGTTAAACTATTTGAAATCAGTCGGTTCAGAGACTGATTTTCTACTATTTGGCAATGAAGGTGTAGATTTAACTTTGGAGCAGGAAGCACAATTTTTAGATAGTATGAATCAGACAACACATAGTCGCATGTACATTGCAAAAGATGCAAGCAAAATTGTTGCAACAGCACATATACAAGGTAAAACAAAGATTAGAACGCGCCATAAAGCAGTTATAGGAATCTCTGTTCTAAAAGATTATTGGGGACAGGGCATTGGGTCTATATTGATGAAAAAACTTATTGATTTTGCAAAAAGCAATAATCATATTGAAATAATTTATCTTGAGGTGATTTCAACAAATACACGTGCAATTAACCTCTATAAGAAGTTTGGTTTTATTACTTATGCAACAGATGGATCATCTACTAAAGTAGGCAATCAATATTTTGATAATTTATTGATGAGATTAGATTTATATAAATAAAATCATAAAAAAATAAGACATGAAAATATATAAATTAAAACGAACATGATATAATATAGTTACTTATGGGACCCAATAGTGGCCTAAAAAGGAGAAAAAATTATGAGAAAAAACGAAACTTTTGAGTTAGTGTTAACATCTATTTTTGTTGCACTAATTTTTTTAATGGGTATGGTACCGCAAATAGGATTTATAACGATTGTGCCTGGTAATCCAATCACAATTCTTCATATTCCAGTGTTGATTGCTGCGGTATTACTATCATTTAAGTATTTTTGGATACCTGGATTAGCTTTTGGATTAGTTAGTTTAATCCAGGCAGCTATGAATCCAGTTGGATTAAATATAGCTTTTATCAATCCGCTGGTCAGTGTGTTGCCTAGAGTGTTATTTGTATTTGCTGTATTTTTTCTATTTAGATTATTTAAGCAAATCAAAGATACAAAATACGGTAACTTTATAATTGTAGGACTTGTAGCCATAATTACTGTTGTCGCTATTTTAGAAGGAACATTTGTTGTGTTTAGTAATCTTAGTGATGTATGGAATTATGTAATTGCAAGTGGTTTAATACTCATATTTATTAGTTTATATGTTTATTTATATCTTAAACATGACTTTAAATCCTTAGTGATTCCATCTATCTTTATCTTAGGTACACTCATACACACTTTCTTAGTGTTAGCATCTATTGCAGTATTTTCATATGATGCATTCTTTGAAGTTTTTCAAACGAACCAAGTTATAGATGTAATTATATTTATTGTGGGATTTAACGGCTTAACAGAGGCTATAGTTGCTGCTTTAATTGGTACACCATTATACCTGGCACTACAAAGAGTACCAATCGTTCAATTAAAACTTGCTAAATTTTAAGTAAAGTTATAAAATGTATATGGCACGGGGCCGTTTATGGATTTGCCGGGGCCTGGAATCTATTATATGCAT
>CAZRKJ010000100.1:0-4585 GCA_964600775.1 uncultured Acholeplasma sp. | reverse complement strand
CCAAATTAGTGAAGTCTTAACTAAAATTAACCCAAACATCATGTTATATGGTGAAGGTTGGAACATGATGAATGCACTACCTAAATCATTAAGAAGTAATATGAATAACCAAAATCTAATGCCAAAAATCGGTCATTTTAACGATTTTTATAGAAACTTATTTAAGGGGGCGTTGCACACATCTGAACTTGGTTATGCAACAGGTTCAAAAAAGAACCATGAAGATGTATTAAAAGCTTTAGTTGGATCACCCCATATGTTTGATACACCTGCAAAATCAATTAATTATGTTGAATGTCACGATAATATGACGCTTTATGATACACTTGCGATTAATTATAAAGATACTAAAATTAAACAAATCTATCAAGATTTAGCAAATCATATCATCGCAATCTCACAAGGTGTGCCATTTTATCATGCTGGTCAAGAAATGTATCGCTCTAAAGATGGTGTAGAAAACTCGTATAATGCTCCAGATGCCATAAATATGGTTCGTTGGCATAATTATGGTAGTATAAAGAAGTTGAAGCAACTATTAAAATTAAGAAAAAATTATAAAGTATATCGATATGATACATATAAACAAAAGGGCATTAAAGCATCTATTCAAGCAGGTTATATCCTTTATACATTAAAAACAGATCGTTACACTTTAGCACATTATATTAAAAATGATTTTAATGATGTTGAAATTCCACTCAATGGGAAAATGATATTTAAATCAAGAAACGTTAAAACAACAGCTTCTGGTGTCGTATTATCTAAACCAGGTGTGTATATTATTAAAAGGAAGTAGAAACTATGAATAATTATTACTTAGGCATTGATTGTGGTGGAACCAATATTCGTATGGGTTTAGTAGATGATCAATTTAAAATTCATCATGAGGAAAAGCATCAATCCATAAAGATTGGTAGTGGATTAAGTGAACTCATTCGTTCCTATGTAGAAAAATACCAAAAAGACTTTAATATTCAAGCAATTGGTATAGGATTTCCAGGTATTGTTGACCTAAATACAAGAGAAGTATTAACGATTCCTAACCTTAAAGCTTTTGAGGGTGACTATTTAGCATCTTTAGAAAAAACGCTAAATATACCAATATTCATTGGTAATGATGTTAATATATTAATGTTATATGATGCAAAACATTTTGGTATTGACTCAAATAAATCTGTTATGGGCTTTTATTTAGGCACTGGACTAGGTAGTGCTATTCGAATCAATGATATGATGTATCAAGGAGATTTCGGTGCTGCAGGCGAACTTGGTCATGTACCAATCTACTTTAGAGGTTTACTACATAATCAAACTCAAAAAGATTTAGAGTCTGAAGTTTCTGGTTTTAACTTAAAAAACATTCATGAAACATATTTTAGTAACGATCCATTTGAAACAATGTTGATTGATCACTTTAATGCTAAACCGATTCAAGACTATTTAAATCTACTTGCTGTATATATTGCAACTCAAATAACGATTTTAGACATTTCTACAATTATTTTAGGTGGTGGCGTTATTATGAGTAAACAATTTCCTAGAGCATATTTAGAATCATTAATATTAAAGAATTTATTTGCTAAAAAGACAAAAGAAAATTTTAAAGTTTACTATGCAGATAGTGATCAAAATTCAGGCATTTTAGGTTCTGTGATATTTGCCAAACAACATGTAAACAAGTAAGTATAAGAAGGGGTATTTTTATTATGAAAGTTTTATTGTATTCACATAAACAAGGCATGTTACTTAAATCTGGTATTGGTCGTGCTTTTTATCATCAAAAAAGAGCATGTGAGTCTGCAGGTATTGAATATACAACAGACCCAAAGGATACATATGATTTGGTTCATGTAAATATTGCACCAGCTAAAACAATTAAGCGATTCAAAAAGAAGTATCCAGTCATTGTTCATGGTCATTCAACGGTTCAAGATTTTAGAAGAAGTTTTGCTTACTGGCGTTTTATTGCACCGTTTTTCTACAAACATCTACAAGATATTTATGGTGGTGCAGATTTAATTATTACACCTACAAGATATTCAAAGTTTTTAATTGAATCAATGCATGTTGTAAAAGCACCAGTCTTATCACTATCAAATGGTATTGATTTAGATGCATATGCTTATAAACAAGAAAATGTTGATGCATTTAAAAAATATTTTAATATTGAACCAAACCAAAAAGTAGTTATTGGTGTTGGTTTATTATTTGAGCGTAAAGGTATTCATGATTTTATTGAGGTTGCACGTACGATGCCAGAAGTTAAATTTATATGGTTTGGTCATTTATCTAGATTTGCAACCACGTATTTTATTAAAAAACATATTAAACAAAAACCAGACAATCTAATTATGGCCGGTTATGTTGATGGCTCTGTCATAAAGGGTGCATTTAGTAGCTCTGATTGCGTGTTTTTCCCGAGTTACGAGGAAACGGAAGGTATTGTTGTCTTAGAGGCTCTTGCAAGTAAAACACCGGTTGTTTTACGTGACATACCGGTATATTATGACTGGCTATTTCACAACAAACATGTTTTAAAAGGTCATAACAATTTTGAGTTTAAACAATTAATTGATAAAGTACTTAATAAAAATCACAGCGAAATGATTGAAAATGGTTATAAAATTGTAGAAGAAAGATCAATTGATAAAATCGGATTAGGTTTAAAAAAAGCCTATGAAGAAGCAATAAAAATAAAGAGGTGAGTCCGATGGAATATCTAACACTTTCTAATCAATTTAAAGTACCTATGGTTGGTATTGGTACCAACACATTCGGTAAAGTTAATAACCAGTTTAATGGTGATATCAATATGGATACCAAAGAGCTTGTTACAGCATATTTAAATGGTTATCGTTTAGTTGATACTGCAATCATGTACCGCAATGAAGCAGTGATTATGCAATCCATTATCGATAGTGGTTTAAACCGAAGGGAAGTCATTGTAACCAGCAAGATACCTACTAAAAATATAGAGTTATCTGATGATGAGGCATTAGAAAAAATGGTCTTATCATCTATTGAAACATTTGGTGGTTATATTGATATTTATTTAATTCATCATCCTTCTAATGATCCTGCAGTTAATTTAAAAGTATGGAGATTACTAGAGAAGTATTATGAATCTGGTCATCTTAAGGTTATTGGTGTATCTAATTTTAGTATTAAACAACTCATTTCTTTAATGGGACAAGCAAAAATTGTACCAATGATGAATCAAATTGAATCCAATCCTGCAAACTGGCAAAACGAACTTATTGAGTTTTGTAAAACAAATCATATTGCACCAGTTGCATGGGGACCACTAGATCCTGTTCCAAACAAAGACTTATTAACTAAAATTGGTGAAAAATATGGTAAAAGTTGGGCACAAGTTTTATTAAAGTATCAGGTGATGAGAGGTGTTATTGTTATACCAAAGAGTCACAACAAAGAAAGACAATTTGAAAATATAAATATCTTTGATTTCACATTATCTCAAAAAGATATCGAGAAAATCGAAGGAAATGTTTAATATTTTATTAATTGTTTAGATATTTAATTATTAAATGTTATAATATAAAAGTTGATATAAATTAGGAGGAAATTATGAAATTTGAACATACAAAAAAGAATCATGTAAAATTTACATTTACAGTAACACCAGAAGAGTTTGAACATGCTTTAGAGCATGCTTTTGCACATATTAAAGATGATGTAGAAATCAAAGGTTTTAGAAAAGGTAAAGTGACTCAAAAAGTCTATGAACAAAAATATGGTGAAACAGCACTTTATCCAGAAGCATTAAACCATGCAATTGGACATAAGTATAATGATGCAATGCTTGTAAAAGAATTTACGATTGTCTCTGATCCAATGAATATTGATTTAGATTTTGAAAATATTTCAAGAACTGAAGCATTTGATGTAAGCTTTGAAGTTGCTGTTAAACCTGAAGTTGAAATTGAAAACTATAAAGGTGTTGTAGTTTCTAAAGTAGAAACACAAGTAAGCGATGAAGAAGTAGATTCAAACATCCAACAACTACTTACACAAAATGCAATTTTAGAACCAAAAACAGATGGCGCTTTAGAAAATGGAGATACAGCAGTATTTGATTTTGAAGGTTTCCAAGATGGCGTTGCATTCGAAGGTGGAAAAGCTGAAAACTTCAGTTTAGAAATTGGCAGTGGCCAATTTATTCCAGGTTTTGAAGCAGGTATGTTAGGTTTAAAAGTAGGCGAATCACGTGATGTAGATGTTACATTCCCAGAACAATATCAAGCAGAAAACCTAGCTGGTAAACCAGCAGTATTTAAAGTTTTACTACATGAAATTAAAACAAAAAAATCAAATGAACTAAATGATGAATGGGTATTAAGTTTAAAGCGTGAAGGTATTGAAACAGTTGATGCATTAAAAGCATCAATTAAAGCTGATTTAGAAGCATCTAAAGCAGATCAAGCTAAAAAACAACTAACAGATGATGTTATTAGCGAAGTTGTTAAGCTGGCTAAAGTTGATGTACCTCAAGCTATGTTTGATAGTGAAATTGAAAACTTTAAGAAAAATGTTGAAGCTCAAGCTAAACAATATCAATTAG
>CAZRKJ010000099.1:0-4650 GCA_964600775.1 uncultured Acholeplasma sp. | reverse complement strand
AATATAAGTGTTTAATCTATTAATTGAAGATGTTCTTAATTGATCATATAATTGTCTCTCTGATACTGTGTTGTCCCCTATAGTAATATAGGCATTGTCTCCCAATGAACCATATGGCACATTACTTGTTGGGCCACACGCCACCAAGATGAGCGCAGAAACTGCTACCATTAAAAAAATAGCGATTTTCCTTGCTGAGAATATACTTTTTAATTTATTCATAAATGCGTTTCACTCCTTAATTGTGTTGAAAAAATTACAGCACATATAATATAGCATTTTTTGGCTCTTATTGCAACCACTTTTTACTTGTTTTGATATTTATATCATGCTAAAAAAGGCTTATAGATATGCTACAATAGTAATAGGTGAAAAATTATGGAAGTATTTGTATTAGCCTCAGGCTCTAAGGGGAATATCACATATATCAAAAATGAGGTTGTCTCTTTCTTTATAGACGCAGGCATAAGCTATAAAAAAATCGTTGAAAAGATGAAAACATATGGTGAAGACATAGAAAATGTAGGCACATTGTTTTTAACACATGAACACTCTGATCATGTGTTTGGTCTTTTAACAATGCTAAAATCAGGATTTATTAAAGAAGTTTTTTTAACACAAGGTACATTAAATGGCTTAAGCAAAGAAGTTAAAAGTCTTTTACCTAAAACGATTATTATTAAAGCTGACCAACCGTTTTTATTTAAACAAATTAATGTCTACCCGATATTACTATCCCATGATGCCAATGAACCTGTAGGTTTTAGATTTGACTTTAAAGATAAAAGCTTTGTCTGCTTAACGGATACAGGCTATGTTGATCAGTCTTACATTGATATATTAAAAGATGCAGATTTATATTTGCTAGAGTCTAATCACGACCCTAAAAGATTATTAAATTCTAAACGTCCGTTTGCCCTTAAACAACGCATACTAGGTATTGAAGGACATCTATCGAATGAAGAAGCAGCAATCTTAATGAATAAACTAATCCAAAAGAAAAAAGCAAAATGGATTATCGCACACATTAGTGATGAATGTAATGATCCTTTTGATATTGAAAAAGCCATTATTGATCACTTTGATGATGTATTAAAAACTGAAATTATTTATGCTTCACAAGTTTCACTACCGGGTATTAAGTTATGAAGGTAAAAATTATAAGTGTTGGTAAGGTTAAAGATAAAGCTTTAACCCAATTAATTGATAATTATGCAAAACAGTTAAAGTCACTTGAAATGATTGAAATTCCAGATGAGGCAAGTATTTCTGGAATGGAAAAAGAAGGTCAAAAGATTATCGATAAAATCCCTAAAGATAGCTATGTGATTGCACTAGCAATCGAAGGAAAACTAATGGATAGTGAAGGTTTTGCAGCAACCATTGATCATATACTTACAACCTTTGGTGCACATATAACCTTTATTATTGGTGGATCTTTTGGACTCAGTCAAAGCATTAAAGATAAAGCTCATTTATTGCTGTCGTTTTCTAAAATGACTTTCCCACATCAATTAATGAAACTGATTTTAATAGAACAAATTTATCGTGCACAAGCAATCTTAAACAATCACCCCTATCATAAATAGTGGGCGATTTTTTTTACTAATTTGTAGTATAATAAATATATTGAGAACATTTTCATTTAGAAAGAAAGGAAAACATATGGGAAAGAATATAAAGGTACCCAGAGAAAAGCGAAAAGCAGCATTTATCTCAGGGTTTAAAAGTTTTATTATGCGAGGTAATGTTATTGATCTTGCAGTCGGTGTCATTATCGGTGGTGCATTTGGTCGTATTATAACAAGTCTTGTCAATGATGTTATACTGCCACCAATCGGCGTATTATTAGGTGGGGTTGATTTTAAAGATTTACAGTGGCTCATTAAGCAAAATCCTGTATTAGATGATGCAGGTAATCAAGTTATTCGTGATGGTATTGCACAATTTAACAATGTATATATACGTTATGGTAATTTACTACAAACAATACTTGAATTTCTAATTATTGCTATTACGATTTATGTAGTGCTTTATATTTTAGTCAGACGTAAACAGATAGAAGAGAAGATTATTGCAGAAGAAAAAGCTAGATTAGAAAAAATAGAAAAAGAAAAAAATCCACCAGCACCTGCACCTAAACCAGAAGATATACAATTATTAATAGAGATAAGGGACTTACTAAAAAATGAAAAATAAATTTAAAGTAATCGTGTGCTCAAATTCAGCAATAGACTATTTAGATTATGATAAAAATATAGATATATTTAGAAGTATGATCCACTTTGGTAATGATTCATATAATGACTTTATTGATTTGGATGCTAAGACATTTTATGAACGTATAAAAAATGATCCAAACACGATTCCAAAAACAAGTTATGTAGCGCCAGGATTCATGTTAGAAACTTTTGAAAAATTACATGATAAGGGTTATACAGATGTACTGGTTATTGTTATTGCTAAACCACTTTCTGGTTTACATGATGCGATTATACAGTTATCTAAAGAAACTAAAATAAAAGTTCATGTATATGATTCAAAAACATTAGCATATCCCGAAAGCTATATGGCAATGACGGCTCAAAAGATGTTTGATCTAGGGTCTAATTTAAAAGAAGTTCTACACGTATTAAATCATATTAGAGATAACAATAAAATGTATTTTGCTGTAGATACACTACTTTATTTAGTTAAAAATGGTAGGTTATCTAAACTCAGTGGAACACTAGGGTCTATCTTAAAAATCAAACCGGTTTTAACACTAACAAGTGAAGGAAAAGTTGAAACACTAGAAAAAATTAGAACCTCAAGAAAAGCAATAGAACGTATTGTTGAACTTTATTTAGAGGATACTAAAGATAAAGATGTTATCACCTTTATATCACATGCACACCATGATGAAGGGGTAGAACAAATTAAAAAAATGGTTTTAGATGTTTATCCAGAACGTACGATTGTATCGAGTTACCTTACTCCAGTTGTTGGTGCACATTGTGGACCTAAAGCCATCTCAATTGGATATATTATTAAGCAATAAATAAATTATTTTTATTGTAATGTAATATAAAGTGTGATAATATACTATCAACATAATAAGAAAGTTGGTCACATTATGTTTATAAATCAAGCTTATTACTACTTTTATCAAATGTAAAAGGACTTGCAAGTTAACGCATTCCTTTTTAAGTTAGATACGTACGATAAGGAATGTGACCCAAGCATAAACAATTATTGATTATGACTCCTTAAGGGCTACAAACCTTAAGGAGTTTTTATTTTACCAACAAGAAAGAGAGAAGAGCATATGATTGTTCAAATGAAAAAAGGTGCATCTAAAAAAGAAGTAGAGCACTTACAAAATTATTTAATCAACAAAGGTTTTGGTATTAAGGATGCTTCGAGTGATGAAGTGACTTTATTTGGCATCTTAGGTGATGTAAAATCATTAGACCCAACCCAACTACGTGTGTTTGCAGGGGTTGAAAATGTAACCCGTATATCAAGTCCATATAAACTTGCATCTAAAGCATTTAAAAAGGAACAAACAATTATTACACTTAAAAATGGTGTAACCATTGGTGGTGATGATTTTGTTGTTATGAGTGGGCCATGTAGTGTTGAGAGTGAAGAACAACTAAGAATTATTGCACAAGCTGTAAAAGCAAGTGGTTCAAATGTCTTACGTGGTGGTGTATTTAAACCAAGAACTTCGCCATATGCATTCCAAGGCCTAGGTATTGAAGGCTTAAAGATGATGCGTAAAGTAGCTGATGATTTAGGAATGGCAATTGTTACAGAGTTAATGGGTACAGAGCATATTGATGAATTTGCTAAATACGTAGATATCATACAACTTGGTGCAAGAAATATGCAGAACTTTGACCTCCTTAAAGCTGTAGGTAAAACCAAAGTACCAGTGATGTTAAAACGTGGTTTAAGTGCAACGATTGAAGAGTGGTTAATGAGTGCTGAATATATTATGGCATCTGGTAATGAACAAGTAATTCTTTGTGAACGTGGTATTCGTACATTTGAAAAATATACTAGAAATACATTAGATATTTCAGCAGTACTTGCAATTAGAGAATTATCACATCTACCAGTCATTGTAGACCCATCACATGCAGCAGGTAGATGGGAAATGATTGAGGCATTATCACTTGCAGCTTTAGCTGTTGAATCAGATGGTATTATCGTAGAGGTTCACCATGATCCTGAAAATGCATTATCTGATGGTGCACAAAGCTTAAAACCACATAAATTTGAAAACATGATGCAAAGAATCGAACAAGCATCTAATGTGTTTTCAAAGAAACTTAAACGATGAAAGTCTTTATCGTTGGCTTAGGCCTTATGGGCGCAAGTTATGCACAAAAACTCTCCCAAATGGGTTATGATGTTTTTGGCAATGATAAAGATAACAATATAAACTTAAAAGCGCTTAATGAAGGGGTTATCAAAGGTTATGATTTAGATGATTTAAAGACGGCAGATGTTGTTGTTTTAGCGATGTATCCAAATCAAATCATTGAATTTGTTGCATCAAATTTAAACTATTTTGATAGACAATTAATTACCGATATTAGTGGTACTAAAACCAATATGCTCAAACAATTATTAAGCATATTGCCTAAATCTATTAATTAT
>CAZRKJ010000098.1:0-4669 GCA_964600775.1 uncultured Acholeplasma sp. | reverse complement strand
AGCTTATGGTACAGAATCTATTTATAAAGTAGATAAAATTGTAGGTCCAGGCAATATTTATGTTGCAATGGCAAAACGTCAAGTATCAGGTTATGTAGGCATTGATATGATTGCTGGGCCATCTGAGATTCTTATCATTGCTGATAAAGATGCAAATCCGGATTTTATTGCAGCAGATTTAATGAGTCAAGCAGAACATGATGAGTTAGCAGCAGCAATATGCATAACAACATCAAAGACACTGGCATTAAAAGTTGTTACATCCTTAGAAAGACAAATAAATGCATTAAATAGAAATGAAATAATTATTAAATCATTAAATAACTATGGTGCAATAGTAATTGTAGATTCATTGGCTACTGCTGTAAAAATTTCGAATAAGATTGCTCCTGAGCATTTAGAAATATTAACTAATAATCCAGAATCTATCCTTGATGGTATAGAAAATGCAGGTTCTATATTTATTGGTTCTTATACACCAGAGCCAGTGGGTGACTATTTTGCAGGACCTAATCACACATTACCTACAAGTGGTACTTCAAGATTCTCATCAGGCTTATCAACAACAGATTTCATAAAGAAAACATCTATTGCCTATTATGATCAATCAGCATTATATGAGGTTAAAGATTCTATTATACGTCTAGCAAATGAAGAGGGGCTAACTGCACATGCCAATGCAGTAGCTATAAGGTTTATAGAAAATGAAATCAATTAGGAATAATTTAAAGGATTTAAAACCCTATAAGCCTCAATCCGAACAAACGACTATTAAGTTGGACGCTAATGAGAGTAAGAATTATTTAATGAGTGATACCTTTACACTTAATGATTTATCACTTAATCTATATCCTGATTCAAATGCGTACCTACTTAGAACAAAACTAAGTGCGTATACAAATGTAGATACAAGCCAAATTGTTGTTGGTAACGGTTCATCTGAGATGATTGAATTAATGCTAAAGACATATATTGAAACTGGTGATGTTGTATTAAGTTTTGAACCAAGTTTTAGTATGTATGCGATTTATGCAACAATTTATAATGGTAGCTACATTGGTGTACCCTCAAAGGCAGATTTTAAATTAGACATTGATGATATGATTGATTATGCGAACAAATATAATCCTAAATTAATATTTCTATGTTCACCAAATAATCCAACAGGTCAAATAATTCCACAAGGTGACATTATTAAATTAACTAATTCAACAAATGCACTCATTTGTTTGGATGAGGCATATATTGAGTTTAGTGAACAATCCATTTCTATGATGTCAATGGTTAATCAATTTGATAATTTAATAGTTATTAGAACCTTTTCAAAAGCATTTGGATTAGCTGGGATTCGTTTAGGTTATTTAGTATCTAATCTAAATATAGTAAGTGAATTATATAAAGTGAAGTCACCCTATAATTTGAATGCTGTTAGTCAATCTTTAGGTATTTATGCATTATCTAAAATTGATAAGGTAAATAGCTATACGGATGCTGTTAAAAAAGAAAGATTCATTGTTCAAAAAGCATTATCAAAACTAAAATTAAAAGTATATCCTTCTGAAGGCAACTTTATATTCTTTGAATCCTTTGAACCACACCTTTACAAAAAACTTATTGATAAAGATATTCGTATCCGTGCATTTAGTGAAAATTTAAAAAACTATTATAGGGTTACAATAGGTAGCTTAGATGAAAACAAACAGTTTATAGAAGCAATGAAGGAGATTATTACATGAGAAAAGCATCCATTAAAAGAGATACTTTAGAAACAAAAATTGAATTATCAATCAATTTAGATGGTAACAAAAATATTAATATTGATACAGGTATTGCATTTTTTGACCACATGTTAACGTTGTTTGCATTCCACGGTTCTCTTGACTTAAATATCCAAGCAAACGGTGATTTAGCAGTTGATACACACCACACAATGGAAGATGTTGGTATTGCACTTGGTCAAGCAGTTTATCAAGCACTAGGCGAGCGTCTTGGTATCAATCGTTATGGTTTTTCTTATGTACCGATGGATGAAGCATTAAGCCGTGTCGTTATTGATATGAGTAATAGACCATATTTAGCATTTAATGCAAGTTTTAAAAGAGAAAGCATCGGTACCATGGATACTGAAAATGTTTTAGAATTTTTCAAATCATTTGTTAATGAAAGTCGTATGAATTTACATATTGAAAACTTCTATGGTGATAATGATCACCATAAAGTTGAATCTATATTTAAGGCTTTTGGCCGTGCCCTTAAAGATGCTTTACGTATAAATGGTTCAGCAATTACATCTACAAAAGGGGTCTTATAATGCATGTTATTTTAGATTATGAGGTAGGTAATTTAGATTCTGTTGCCAGAGGTTTTAAGCGTGCTGGTATGGATACAATTATTTCTAATAATCCTGAAGTGATTCAAAGGGCAGAATCACTTATCTTACCAGGTGTAGGTGCATTTGAAGATGCCATGATTTCACTTAGAAGATCAAATTTAATTCCACTAATCAAGGCTCACGTTTTAAAGGGTAAATATTTATTAGGCATTTGCTTAGGTATGCAATTATTATTTGATAAAGGTTATGAAAACGGTGTGTTTGATGGCCTAGGATTCTTGCGTGGTACGATTGATTTTATGAACATACCATATAAGGTTCCACACATGGGTTGGAATGAGCTTATATTCAACCAACCGAATGATAAAATACTAAGCCTAATAGCTGAAAATGATAATGTGTATTTTGTTCATTCGTACTATGCAAACGCAGATAAAGCAGATGTTATAGCCTACACAAACTACGGTATAAATATGCCAGCTATAGTTAAAAAAGGTAATATCTATGGTATGCAATTTCACCCTGAAAAAAGTGGTAGGGTAGGACTAAATCTATTAAAAGCTTATGGAGCACTTTTTGTATGATATTATTTCCGGCAATTGATATAAAAGATCAAAAGTGTGTACGTTTAACACAAGGCGATTTTAACCAATCAACAGTTTATGATGAAAATCCTTTAAGTGTTGCACAAACTTTTGAAAACGAAGGTGCAAAGTTTTTGCATATTGTTGACTTAAATGGTGCGAGTGATGATTTATCTTCAAATGAGGATATCATTAAAATAATAGTTAAAACAATCAAGATACCGATACAAGTTGGTGGTGGTATTCGTTCACTATCTAAGGTTGCCCGTTTATTATCATATGGTGTAAACCGTGTAATCGTAGGAACGATGGCTATCGAAGATACTGAGTTATTAAAAACATTAGCAAATAAGTTCCCAGGCCAAATTATTGTTTCTATTGATGCGAAAAACGGATTCATACAAACAAGAGGATGGAAACAAGCAACACAAATTAAAGCATTAGATCAATGCAAACAATTAGAAGCTATAGGTATTGACACAATTGTATATACAGATATATCAAAAGATGGTATGTTAAGTGGTCCTAATTTTATAGACTATCAAGTGCTTCAATCAAATAGCAAGTTAAATATTATTGCATCTGGTGGTATTTCTAACCTAAATGATTTAATTAAACTTAAGGAACTAGGGCTTTACGGTGCGATTACTGGTAAGGCAATATATGAGAAAAGGTTTACTGTAAGGGAGGCAATTGCATGCTTAAAAAACGAATAATACCATGTCTTGATGTGCGTGATGGTCGGGTTGTAAAAGGTAGAAAATTTGAAGATATAAAAGATGTAAATGATCCCGCTATCTTAGGTAAATTTTATAGTGATGCGGGTGCTGATGAACTTGTATTTTATGATATAACTGCATCTAATGAAGCGAGAAAAATATCTTTAGCTTTTGTTGAAGCAGTAGCAAAAGAAATTAATATTCCTTTTTGCGTCGGTGGTGGTGTTGAAACCATTGAAGATTTTACAACCATATTACGTAAAGGTGCCGATAAAATATCAGTTAATTCTGGTGCTGTTAGAAATCCTTCAATAATTAATGAAGCAGCCAAAAAATTTGGTTCACAATGTGTTGTTTTATCAATTGATGCCAAAAGAAATCCAAAAGGATCCTGGGATGTTTATGTTAATGGTGGTAGAGAAAACACAGGCATGGATGTAATCAATTGGGCAAAAGAAGGTGTTTTACGTGGTGCTGGTGAAATTGTAATCAACAGTATTGATGAAGATGGCATGAAAAATGGATATGATCTAGCATTACTTAAACAAATTACTGACGTAGTGAATGTGCCTGTAATTGCATCAGGTGGTGCAGGAGAAGTCCAACACTTCATCGATGCAGTCCATGTTGCAAATGTAGATGGTATTTTGGCTGCATCGGTATTTCATTTTGGTGAAATATCAATTGCTCAACTAAAAAAAGCGTTAAATGATGAAAATATTCCAGTAAGGATGGAAGGTATATGATAAACAATACATTTGATATAAATAAGGTTAAATTCAATAGTGATGGGCTCATTCCTGTTGTTGTTCAGGCATTTGATACGAAAGAAGTGTTGATGCTTGCCTATATGAATTTAGAAGCGTTAAAAATTACTTTAGAAACGAAACAAGCAACATACTATAGTCGTAGTAGAAAATCACTTTGGATCAAAGGTGAAACATCTGGTAATATCCAAAAGGTTCAAGCACTTTATTTAGACTGTGACCAAGATAGTATTTTATTAAGTGTTGACCAAGTAGGTGTGGCATGCC
>CAZRKJ010000097.1:0-4758 GCA_964600775.1 uncultured Acholeplasma sp. | reverse complement strand
TTGCCATGTAATAAAAGGTTTCACCTTTTTTCACGATATGTCGAATCTTATTTAAGACCAAGGTCACTTGACCTTCTAATACATAACCAAATTCTTCACCAGGGTGTGAATCATCAATTGTTGATTGTCCACCAGGCAGGATTTCAATTATAATAGGTTCCATTTCATATTTTAAAGCATTTGGCACAATCCATGAAATTGTAGACCCTAAATCTGGGTTTTCTTTTTCATAAAAATCTTCCTTGGTAAATACTATTTTTGCATCTTCGCCTTCTGGTTTAGAAAAGAATTCATGTGTTTCAACACCTAAAACTTCAAGTAATGCAAAGAGTGTCTGAATAGATGGTGAGGTTAAATTATTTTCTAATTGTGAGATATAGCCTTTAGTCAATTCTAAGCGGTTAGCAAGTTCTTCCTGAGTCAGGTTGTTACCAAGTCTGAGTGCTCTGATTTTCTTGCCGATGTCTACCATTACTTAACATCTACCAATTCTACACCAGGCAACACTTTACCTTCTAAGTATTCTAATGAAGCACCGCCACCTGTTGAAATATGACTAAATTTATCTTCAAGACCAAACTTAGCAACCGCTGCAGCAGAATCTCCACCACCAACGATTGTAATTGCTTTACCATCAAGGTTTGCTAATGCTTTTGTTACTGCTAATGTACCACTTGCGAATTTATCCATCTCAAACACGCCTTGTGGTCCATTCCATACAACTGTTTTAGCTGATGCAATAATTACTTCAAATCTTTCAACAGTCTTAGGTCCAATATCTAGACCCATTTCATCTGCAGGAATTGCATCAAATGATCTTACATTGGTTTCTGTATCTTTATCAAATGCTTTACCAGTAACAACATCAAAACCTAATTCAATCTTGCCATCTGCTAATTCTAATAATTCTTTTGCTAAATCTACTTTATCTAATTCTACTAATGATTTACCAACTTCAAAGCCTTGAGCTTTTAAAAATGTAAATGCCATACCACCACCGATTAATACTTTATCAGCAACTTTTAATAGATTTTTAATAACTTCAATTTTATCGGAAACCTTTGCTCCACCTAAAATTGCAACAAATGGACGTTCAGGATTTTCCAGTGCACCACCAATAAAGTTAATTTCTTTTTCAAGTAGTAAACCTGCAACTGATTCTTTCATGTTACTTGCAATACCTACGTTTGAAGCATGTGCACGGTGTGCTGTACCAAATGCATCGTTAACAAATACTTCCCCAAGTGATGCCCAGTATGCGCCTAACTCTGGATTATTCTTAGATTCCTTATTACCATCTAAGTCTTCAAAACGTGTATTTTCAAACATTAATACATCACCTGATTTTAAACCAGAAACTGCATCTTCTAATGCTTTCCCACGTGTTTCAGGAATGAATACCACATCTTTTTTTATTAATTCAGATAATCTAGCAGCAACAGGTTTCATAGAGTTGGTTGCTTTATCAGCATCTGTTTTAATTCGTCCTAAATGTGAGAATAAAATCAGTTTTGCACCTTTTTTAATTGCATACTCAATCGTTGGTAATGCTGCTGTGATACGTGTATCATCAGATATAGAACCGTCTTTGTTCAAAGGGACATTGAAGTCTACACGCATTAATACTTTCTTGTCATACAATTGGATATCTCTAATTGTTTTTTTAGCCATTTTAAATCTCCTTATAGTTAATCGTTTTTCCATCTCATATTATACCACGAACAATTAATTGTTTCCAATAACTTATGAATTGAAAGTGTATTCACTCTAAACTATCTTTGTATTTAAGTACTTTGAATATTAGAGTGACTAATCTTTGGTAGTTTTTTGTCGAAAATTCAATTTTTAATTGATATTGTTCATCAAAGATGAATACGATATGTTTTTCTAAATATATAATTTCTTTTATTTCCATATAATTGATCCATATACTATCATAATCGTAAAACCCTTTGGTCGAAAAAAACACCTGTTTTGAACTCAATACAAGCGGTATTCTATAACGTGTGTTTGTAATTAAACGAACACTTTTTAAATACGCCTCTAATGTCGTTAAGTGTTTGTTACAAAGCTTTTTGATGACATTAATCGCAGAAACACCTGAACGTCTTTTGTTAGGATATACAAATGCACCATCACTTTCATTTTTTATAAAGTAAATCACTACACTCACCCTTTTTTAAACTCATTATAAAATGTTATAATGTTAAAGAATAGTCATTTAAAGAAGGTTTCCAATTATGCTTCAACTTACAGATTTTAAAGCCATTAAAAATAAACAAATCAAAACTTTATATCAAAATGTGTGGACACACCTAGATTATATTCGATCACTTCATAGTGAATCTGATCTTTTAACCTATCAAGAGATGTTTAAAGCTTATAAAAACGGTTATGCTTCAAATAAAATGTTTAAAGCATTGATGAAATCCCAAATAGATTACACTTATATATATGTTGATTGGTTTAGTGTCTACATCAATGCTAAATTAACTTACCTTAATAAAACTGAGTTTAAACGCATCGATGATTTACTAAAATTTGCTGAACTCCAATCTACTACAGGCTTTTTATTTTTAATTACAGACAAATTAGCTAAACATCATATACAAATGATTAACCTCTTATCAAAGATTGATATTGTTTCATATATCTTATTAAATGACCATGAACTCCTTAAAAAACAAATCCCGCATTATCCAAAACAACTACTTGAAGATTTTGATGTATCAACCTCACTTGAAGGCGTCTACATGATTAATGAGGGTTATTTAGCCTTATGGCGTTATCTATCCTTTAAAGTAGATGGCTGGATTGTAGCACTCAAACCCTACTTAATCCAGTTTCAAGATGAGGAAGTTCAATTAATGTCTCTCTTTATAAAACGTGTTCAAAACATGTTAGATAACAAACAAAAGCACCTTTTTAAATAAAACACTTATGAAAGCAATTTCTTGCTTGCATAAGTGTTTTTCTTACTTCCTATAATGAACAACATAATCTGCGGCAAATTTTAACTTAGCCATCGTATCTAAATCAATAGATTCATGTTGCCATAAGTTATCATTGACTAAACGGTTTGTAAGCGTTGCATAGTGTGTGTATGCAGAAAGTAGTGCACCATAAATACTTGGATGGTTTAAATCATCATATAAGTTGATCTCAGGATAATTTTGTGTAACATATAAGAATGCATAGCCAACAGGTGAAATTGTTGCATCTATTTTACTTGCAACTGCTTCATAAGCTAAACCTAGATCCAGAGTCATTTGATCTCTTTTAGTCGTATCCTCATAATTATAGCCCCATGTTTGATATAACATGGTACGTGAACCATTTAATTTTATTTTTTGATTAAACTGAATCACGGCATCTTCAAACTTTTGATAATTCTCAATTGGACCTATACTTTGTTCTTGTAAAAACACATGCGTGTATTGATCCTTAGTTATTAAATGGTTAAAAGATATTTCATGGTCTATTATCCATTGAGGGGTTGTCGAGTCTACTGTGATAAACACTGGAACATCCTCTAATAATAACATTTGATGTATAAACATCGGTATATTATATGTATATCTTGTCAGACTATTTCCAATAAAGAGTAAATTATATGCCTCATATGCATCATCATAAGAAACATTAAATGTATAAGTTGTTCGTATATTCCAATCACTTGCCAAGTAGGCAGTGATTTGGAATTGTCCAGCTTTATAGAATTTAACTTGACCTGTTAGCTCATTAAAATACATGAAATTTGCACTGTAACTATAACGCATATCATTACTATTTGATCGATACGGTAAGAAATGATGTTTTAATAGATAGTCTTTACCAACATAAAATGATTCTTCAGAATGATCTTCAATTGTGAGTTCAATCGCTGCAACATCTGGAATTGGTAGACAATCAATTAGGTACTCTACAAATACACCTTGTGTATTCATAACTGTAATTGTTACCTCACCCACACCATAAACAGAAAGTACACCATTTGTATCAATAGATACAATTGCATTATTACTTGACTTATAAGTAAATTGATCCTTATCTAATGTACTTTCAGGTTCTAAAATGTATATATCACCAACATATAGTGATTGAGGTGCATGAACTTCAATTTCTGCCAATACAGTCGAATCCACACATGCAAGAAGTATGAACGATAACGTTATTATCATCAAGGATAGATGTATTTTTTTCATTTGGACTCCTAATATAAGTTTATCGTATATATTGTAACACATGGCAAAAAATAAAATCGCACAGATTATAATAACCTGTGCGATTTATTATTTTAGGATTATCCAATAGAACCTTCCATTTCAAGTTTAATGAGTTGATTTAACTCAACTGCATATTCCATTGGTAGTTCTTTTGAAAATGGTTCAATAAAGCCCATTACAATCATTTCGGTCGCTTCTTCTTCAGTTAGACCACGACTCATTAAGTAGAATAGTTGTTCTTCTGAGATTTTTGATACTGTTGCTTCATGTTGTAAGAATACATCAGAGTTTTTAATGACATTAATTGGAATTGTATCGGATGTTGAGATACCATCTAAGATGATCGTATCACATTCAATATTAGATTTAGAACCTTTAGCGTTTTTACCAAAGGATACTTTACCACGGTAATTGACCTTACCACCACCACGAGCAATCGATTTTGAAATAATGTTTGAAGTGGTATTTGGCGCAACGTGAATCATACGCGCACCAGCATCTTGCCATTGGTCTTTACCTGCAAAAGCAATCG
>CAZRKJ010000096.1:0-4805 GCA_964600775.1 uncultured Acholeplasma sp. | reverse complement strand
ATAGCCACATTAGATGATTTTATAATTAGTGATGAGCATCAAAAAAAAGCGGTAGATTATGCTAGAAGTACCATTAACCATAAAGATAAGTTTATGCCTGGTCTATATTTATATGGACCCAATGGTACCGGTAAAAGTTTTTTATTAAGTGGTTTGGCAAATGAATTAACAAAACATAATGTTGATGTGATTTATGCTTTTGTACCGGATTTAATCCGTAGTTTAAAGGGTGCAATTTCTACCAATCAATTAGAAAAACGCATTAACATTCTTAAGCGTACAAGTGTACTCATATTAGATGATTTAGGTGGAGAAAATATGTCTTTGTGGTTTAGAGATGAAATCCTTCTACCTGTCCTACATTACAGGTTAAATGCCAATTTAATGGTGCATATATCCAGTAATGTAACATTAAATGAACTGATTGAAGTAATGACTGTTGATAAAGATAATGATGCCATACGTGCAGCACGTTTGGTGAAACGTATTCATGATTTAACAAAGATATTTAAATTATCAAAAAGATTCAAAAATGATTGATTTTTATATAAAAAGATATATAATATCTTAGAGCAAAGATTTGGGACATGATTTAATTTTATCTATAAATTAGCGATGTAAGAATGGTGAAAGCTTACAAAAACAGTTAAATTACCACCCAAGGAGCTGGCCTAAACCAATAGGACCCGTAGATTCTAGCGTTAATAGAAGACTTTTAAGATGCATACAATTTATTTGTATGAATTAAGGTGGTACCGCGGATTTTATTCGTCCTTACTAATTTTTTAGTAGGGACTTTTATTTTAAATTTAAAGGAGAAGCACATGATTAATATTACATTCCCTGATGGCAACATCAAAGCATATAACAAAGGTATAACTGTTTTAGAAATTGCTAATGATATATCCATATCACTAGCAAAAAAAGTTGTAGCAGCTAAGTTTAATGAGGATTTAATTGAAGTATCACGTCCACTTTATCAAGATGGAAAAATTCAGTTATTAACATCTAAAGATGAAGCATCTTTTGGTGTGTTAAACCATTCAACAGCACATTTAATGGCACAAGCAATCCGTAAACTTTATCCGGATGCACAATTTGGTGTAGGGCCTTCAATTGAAGAAGGTTTCTATTATGATGTTGATTTTAAAGACAATAATTTTAGTGATCAAGACTTGATAAAACTAGAAAAACAAATGAAACAATTGAGTGAGGCGAACTTCCCGATTGAACGTATGGAAGTTAGTTATGAACAAGCACAAGAAATCTTTAAAGGCGATCCTTATAAATTAGAGTTAATTGAAGTTTACAAAGGTGATCAGTTAAGTGTATATAAACAAGGTGATTTTATTGATTTATGCCGTGGTGGTCATGTACCTTCAACCAAATATATTAAACACTTTAAACTATTAAGTATTGCAGGGGCATACTGGCGTGGGGATGCAAAAAATAGACAATTGGTTCGTATATATGGGGTTGCTTTCTTTGAAAAAGATGATTTAGATAAACATTTAGTCATGTTAGAAGAAAGAAAATTAAGAGACCATAGAAAAATTGGTAAAGACTTAGATATCTTTATGACAAGCCAAGAAGTTGGTTCTGGCTTACCATTTTGGTTACCTAAAGGTGCAACCATTAGACGTATTATTGAACGTTATATCACAGATAAAGAATTAGAACTTGGGTACCTACATGTTTACACACCGATTATGGCAAATGTAGACTTTTATAAACAAAGTGGACATTGGGATCACTATCATGAAAATATGTATCCTCCAATGGATTTAGGTGATGGTGAGTTACTTGTGCTTCGTCCAATGAACTGTCCACATCATATGATGATTTATAAAAAAGATATACATTCTTATAGAGAGTTACCACTACGTTTTGCAGAACTCGGTATGATGCATCGTTATGAAAAATCTGGTGCATTAAACGGGTTACAACGTGTACGTGAAATGACTTTAAATGATGCACATATCTTTGCAAGACCGGATCAAATTAAAGAAGAGTTCATGCGTGTTGTGCATTTAATTGTTGAAGTATATAAAGATTTTAAGATTATAGATTATAGTTTTAGATTAAGTTATAGAGATCCTGAAAATAAAGAAAAGTATTTTGATGATGATCAGATGTGGCAACGTGCTGAAAAACAGATCAAAGATGTTATGGATGAAATGCAACTACCATATAAAGAAGCAATTGGTGAAGCAGCATTTTATGGACCAAAATTAGATATTCAAGTACGTACGGCTATGGGTATGGAAGAAACACTATCAACTGTCCAACTAGACTTCTTATTACCGGAACGCTTTGACTTAACATATGTTGGAGAAGATGGTAAGAACAATCATCGTCCGGTGGTTATTCATCGTGGTGTTGTATCAACTATGGAACGTTTTGTTGCATATTTAATTGAAGAGTATAAAGGTAGTTTCCCACTATGGTTAGCACCAATTCAATTAAAGTTAATCCCAGTAAATTTAGATATTCATAAAGATTATGTCATGATGTTACATGAACAGCTAAAGAAGTTAGGCTATAGAGTTGAGTCTGATTTTAGAAATGAAAAGTTAGGGTATAAAATTCGTGAAGCACAAGCCTTAAAGATTCCATATCAATTAGTTGTAGGTGATAATGAGATGAAAACAAACTCAATTACATATCGTCCATATGGTTCTGAACAGCAAGTTAACATATCCATCGAAGGTTTTATTGAATTATTAAATAAACGTATGATACGTAAAGATTAAACCAAATAGAGCCTTAAATGGCTCTATTTTATTTATATTTATGTCATTTTTTAGTGATATTATGCATAGATTTAGGGCATATCATGTTATGATATTATTAGTAAATGATTCGATTAATTAAAAAAGGAGTATAGCATGCTAGAAGTAAAAAATGTAACTTTAAAATATGGTGACTTTATTGCCGTAGATAATCTATCCTTTGAAGTCAATAAGGGAGAGATTTTTGGATTACTAGGTACGAATGGTGCTGGTAAAACAACAACATTTAGAACCATTATGGGTTTACTTTATCCATCCAGTGGGTATGTACGTTATGAAGGTGAATTTGTATCCTATGATACCGTTGACAAAATAGGATATATGATTGAGGAAAGAAGTTTATTAACTAAACTTACAGTAAAAGATTTAATGCTTTATTTTGGACAATTAAAAAATGTATCCGTTAAAGATATTCTTAAACGTTTAGACTATTGGCTAGAGCGTTTTAATATTGTTGACTATAAAAATAAAAAGATCAAAGAACTATCTAAAGGTAATCAACAAAAGATTCAGTTTATATCAGCACTCATTAACGAGCCTTCATTACTAGTACTTGATGAACCATTTAGTGGTTTAGATGTCATTAACATTGAATTATTTGTTGAAGTCATTAGAGAGTATCAACAAAAGGGTTGTACAATTATCTTTTCATCACACCAAATTGATCATGTAGAAAGTTTTTGTGAGCGCTTGGTTGTATTAGAGAAAGGTAAAAGTGTTATTGCAGGTTTAATCAAAGATGTTAAAAAAGATTTTAAAAAACATAATATAAAAGTTATTGCAGATGGTCTTGATAAAGATAAAGTTTTAGCAATCCCAGGTGTTTACGGATGTAGCCAAGACTCTAAAGAGTGGACCATTAAAATTGAATCTGATGAGATTGCGCCAAGTGTCTTTGAATACATTAAAACTTTGGATAACCTTAGAAAATATGATGTAGAACAAGCAAGTTTATCAGAAATATTTATTGCAAAGGTAGGTAAAAAATATGAAGAAGCTTAAGTATTTAATCAAATATGGACTTAAAAAGCGTCTATTTACAAAAGCTTTTTATATTTCTACAGCAATTATAGGTGTGTTAATTATCGCAATCACTTTACTACCTACAATCATTATGTCTTTTAGTGCGGATGAACCAGGTGGAGAGGTTATTGACAGTCATATTCAAATTGTTGATACTTCAGGGTATAATTTAGGGTTAGCAGTAGAGGTCGTTATTGATCAAATGATTTCAAATGGATTTAATAATCAAATTACTTTTGAACAATCTAGTGATCCAGCTGACATACCAGACCTAACGTTTTATAATACAGATTATGCAAATTCTGCAGTCATTTATATTTATTTAGATGCAGATTTAGTTAAAGTAAGTGTATTTAATGGTGGTATTCATTATGCAATTTCTACCGTTTTAAATAGTTACTTACCAGAATTACAAAGACTAAAATATAGTATGGATAATCCAGGTAGCACCCTTGAAATTGGTGCTGCACCAGTGAATTATGTTGCCAATCCATATGCAGAAGATACAGAACTTCAAACATTAATGTCTAGTTTATCAACGATTGTCATCATACCAATATTCATTTTAATTACGATTGCACTACAATTTATTGGTACTGAGATTATGGAAGAAAAATCTACTAAAGCCATAGAGATTATTATTGCATCTGTGAAGCCTAGAACACACTTTTTTGCAAAAATTCTTTCAATTATGATATTTTTAGTCGTACAGTTATTCGTTTATGTCATCTTTGGACTCATTGGTGTGGGTATTAATGAGTTGATTGCTAGTGGTCAAGCATCTAGTGCAGGTAGTTGGGGTGATCTTGTAGGTGTGCTTGGACCGATTATTTTACCTACATTAGTAATTACAATTGTTTGTGCAATCTTAGGTGCATTAATTTATTCAGTTATTGGGGGATTCTTTGCATCACTATCTGTTAATCAAGAAGATTATCAATCGATTCAAACACCAGTTATGATGATTTTAATGATTTCCTATATGGGTGG